>CAZIIB010000030.1:0-14836 GCA_964539125.1 uncultured Thermoanaerobaculia bacterium
GGTCTCGGCCCCGGGGTCGCCGACCAGCGCCTGGCTCGCCGGGTAGGGCGGCGTGGTGAAGACCGGGGGCGTCGAGTCGACGGCGTAGGTGAAGCCGCCCCGGAGGAGGCCGGTCTTGCCGTCCGGGTTGACCACCTTGACCTCCACCGCGCCGGTCCCGGGGGCGGGAAGCGGCGAGGGCGGGGTCACGCATTCGATGGCGGTCCCGCTGTCGCTCGCCACCACGCCGCTCGCCTCCGCGCCGCCGAAGAAGACCGCGGCGCCGGGCAGGAACCCGGAGCCCGAGACCACCACCGGATCGCCGCCCGCCGGGGCGCCGGCGGTGGGGGCGACGCGGTAGACCTCCGGCCTGGGGGCGCCGACGGCGGGCCCCACCGTCACCCCGAAGGGAGACGGAGCGGCCAGGGTGGTGATGAGGGCGTAGCGCCCGGCGCCCGGGGACAGGTCGAGGACGTGGACCGCGGCGCGGAAGCCGTTGCTCACGTAGAGGAGCCGGTCGTCGACGGCCTCCGCGACGGTCGTCACCCCGGGGGCCAGTGGGATGCGCCGGATGGCGCCGCGCTGCTGGGGCCGCACGTCCACCGCCCACAGCTCGCCCAGCAAGCGCGCGGTCAGGTAGACCGTCTCGCCGTCCCGGGAGATCTCCATCTCGCGCGGCAGCTCGTTCTCCGGCATGGGGATCTTGTCGACGAAGGCCGAGGCGTCGGGGACCCCCGCCTGGAGGACGAAGAGGGCCGGCCGGCCGGCGGAGTCGAAGCCGGTGAGGTAGACGAAGACGCCGCCCACGGCACCCGGAGGCGTGGCGGCGATCGCCACCGCCGAGCCCAGGTCGTCGAGCGAGATCGTCCGCACCTCGTAGCTCGCGGTGTCGACCACCGACACGCTGCCGTCGCGGTCGGCCACGTAGAGGAGCGAGCCGTCCGGCGTCAGGGCCGCGTCGCTGGGCGCCAGGCTCCGGTCGGTGACCTGGTCGTCGAGCTCGATGCGGCTGATTCCCGGGAGCCGCTGGCCGTAGATCCAGGTATAGGGGTCATTGAGGGGTATCGACTGGGTCGTCGGGTTGCCGTCCAGGTCGACCTCGGCCCGGCCCTCCGGGTCGATCACCGAGACGGTGTCGCTCATGTAGAAGTTCGGGGCGTAGGCGAAGATCCCGTCGGGATCGTCGCCCTCCGGGGTCACGGCCGGCTGGCCGAAGCCGGTCCAGATCCAGGGGAGGGTGGCCACCGCCCGGCGGTAGTCGGGGGAGCCCGGGTCGAGGTCGACGACGGTCATGTCGAAGTAGCTCTCCGGCAGGTCGTCCCAGCGGATCCAGGGGCTGGCCCAGAACTGGTTGACCAGGCCCAGCCGGCCGTCGGGGGTGAGGGTGAGGCTCGCCGGATAGGGCTGGGTGACGATGTCCTGGCGGCTGCCGTCCGGATCGAACGCCACCACCCGGCCGCTGCCGTAGCTGGTGACGTAGAGAGTCTGCGTCGGCGCGTAGGAGGGCGGCGGATCGACGACGAGCTTCCCGGCGCTCCGGCCGCTCACCCCGCCGCCGGCCGCGGGGGCGCTCACCACCAGCGCGTGCTCGCCGGCGGCGGTGGTGGCGGGCAAGCGCACCGTGAGCGCGGACTCCGACGCGGCGAGCACGGTCCCGCGCACGTCGGTGCCCTGCAGGGAGACGATGGGCGCCGCGGGGAAGGGCCCGCCGGTCAAGCCGATCTCGAAGGGGGCGCCGTTGGTCGCCGGCGAGCCGGCGGCGATCTCCACGGCCGGCGCCGGAGCGGGGTCCGCAACGGGCGCGACGGCCAGGCCCTGACCCGGGGTGGCGAGGTCGGTGCCGTCGCCGACGCCGTCGAAGCGGGTCATGGAGAGGGTGGGGCTGTCGAGGAGGCCGGCGGTGTCGACGGCCCAGAGATCGAGAGACCCCCAGTAGTAGAGGTAGAGGCGGCCGGAGGCGACGTCCACCTCGGCGAGGGAGAGCCCCGCCTCGATCGACCGGAGCACCCGCGGAGGCCCGGCGCCGGGGGTGACGTCCACCACCCAGACCGAGTCGCCGGCGGCGACGTAGGCCAGGTCCTTGCCGGACGGCGCGTGGTGGGCGGCATCGACGGCCCCGCCGCCGGGTGTCGCGAGGGTCGCGAGGACCGCGTTGGCGGGGTCGTCCCGCGCCAGGGCCGCGTCCAGGACGAAGAGCTGCCGGCTACCGGCCACCAGAACCCGGGAGCCGTCCGGGGTGAACGCCAGGCTCGAGGGCGCGGCGCCGCCCGGCAGCGGCACGGTGGCCACCACCGAGTGGAACGCCGGGGTGCCGGCGTGGGCCGGGTCGACGTCGATCACCGCCACCTGGCTGCTGGTGCGCAGGGCCGCGTACAGGCTCGTCCCCGCCGGGTCGAGGCGCACGGCCCAGGCGGGCGCCGGCAGGGCGATGTCGTCCTCGCTCTCCCAGGTCGCGAGGTCGATGACCTGGATGCGCGGGATCCCCGTCTCGCGGTCGATGCTGTAGACGTCGCGGGCCGAGGCGGCGATGGAGTGGGAGCCGAAGCTCCCCACCAGGAAGGTCCTGGCCACCTCTTCTCCCACCGTCCCCAGACGGGTGTCGATCACCGCCAGGGACCGGTCGCCGCACGCCACGAAGGCGAAGGCGCCGTCGTTCGAGAGGACCACCGTGTCCGGGTTGCCGCAGGTCGGGATCACACCGAGCAGGGCGTGGTCGGCGACGCCGTAGACGCGCACGGTGGCGGCTCCGTTGTCGGTGACGTAGAGGCGCTCGGCGCTCGGGGCGGGCACGTCGCCGGAGGAGGCCGGGCGGACCTCGAAGCCGTTGACCAGGAGGGCGACACCGTCCTCCAGGAGCTGATCGTTCACCAGCGACAGGGTCCGCTGGCCGAGCGGCGCGTCGGCGGTGAGGACGAGGTCGAAGTCGAGGGTCCCGGTGGCGGCGTCCAGGGCCGCATTCTGGACGGTGACGCCCGCTCCCAGCTCGACGCGCACGCACGGTGGCACGGGCGTCGGGGCGCACAAGGGCCCCACCAGCCCGTCGGCCGTGAGGGTGACTCCGGCCACGGTCGAACCCCGCTCGCCCGCGGCCGGGGTGGGGCCGCCGACGATCGAAGGCACCCGGGGCAGGACGAAGTCGACGCCCGAGGTGGTGGCCCCCACGGCGACCTCCACCGGGTCGGCCAGGCGCCAGTCGCTTTGGCCGTCGAAGATCTCGTAAGCGTAGTCCCCGCCGCCCGCCTCCACCCGGTACGAGCCGGCCACGAGACCGTGGGCCGAGTAGCGCCCGTCGACGCCGGTCTGGGCGCCGAGGCCCGGCAGCCCGGGCTCGAGGGGGACGATGTTCACCCACACGCCGGAGATCGGCGCCCCGGAGCCGTCGAGCACGATGCCCGAGATCGTGCCGCCGGGGGACAGGCCGAACCGGATGCCGGAGGTCGTGGTGCCGCCCGAGACGGTCACCGGGAGAGCGTCCTCGCCGTCGAGGGCGCCGCGGTCGTCCCCGCCGTCCCAGTAGGCGCCCACGTAGTCGGCCGGACCGGACTGGGCGCGGATGCGCAGCGCCATCCCCGGGGGCAGCCCGCCCAGGCGGTAGGTGCCGTCGGCGCCGGTGTTCACGCCCAGGAGCCAGCGGTGGGGCGGATCGGCCTCCTCGGCGCCCACCTGGACGCCGGACAGGAGCGGTTCCCCCGCCTGGTAGGCACCATCGCCGTTGGTGTCGCCGTAGACGAGCCCCTCGATCGCCCCGGCCCGGTCCAGGTCGAGGTCGACCGGCGTGGCCAGCGGGTCGGTGGTGGAGCTGCGGGCGGAGACCGAAACCGGTGTGGCGTCCTCCCAGAAAAAGGCGTCCTGGTGAATCTCGGGGACGTAGTCACCGGGCTGGTCCCACGCCTCGAGCCGGTACTCGCCCGGAGGCAGGCCGCGGAGCAGGTAGGCGCCGTCCACGTCGGTCCAGGTTCCGGCCCAGAGCCCGTCGCCGTCGAAGGCGTTGACGTTGACGGCGATCCCGGCGAGGGCCTCGCCGGTCGCGGCGTCGCGCACCGTGCCGGTGATGCCGCCGCCGAGCGCGAGGGAAAAGTCGATCCCCGAGACGTCGCCGGCGACCTCCACCCGGTCGGCTCCGCTCCACCGCCAGGTCCCCGCCGGGTCCCCATTCACAAGCTTGTAGAGCTCTCCGGCGTAGGGCGTGTCCTGGGCCTCCACCCAGAAGGTCCAGGTGCCGGGATGGGCGCCGTGGAGGACGTAGGTGCCGTCGGCCTGTGTCCCGGTGCCCAGGAAGAAGGTGCCGTCGGTGCTCTGACCCCGGGGCTGAGCGTTGGCGACTCCGGGCTCGTCGGGGTCGCGCACGCCGTCACCGTCGGCGTCGTAGAAGACGAGGCCGCGGATGGCGTAGCCCTGGAGGGTCTGGAAGTCGATCCCGGCGACGTCCTGGGGCACGCCCGCGGCGTCCGCCGTCACCTGGACCGGGGTGGCGTCCTCCCATCGGAAGGCGCCGTTCCAGAGCCTGGGCACCAGGTCGTTCTCGCCGCTCTGGAGCTGCACCCGGTACGAGCCGGCGGCCAGGCCGCGGACCTGGTAGACGCCGTCCGCGCCGGTCGTGGCGTCGGCGACGAACCGGCCGCTCGCGAACTCGTCCACCTCGACGTAGGCACCCGCACGGCCCTCGCCCGGGTCGTAGACGCCGTTCGCCACCACGTCGTCCACCCAGACCCGACCGGAGATGCGGGCGCCGGGGACGAGGGCGAAGTCGACACCCGCGGCGTCGACGCCCGCGATCTCCACGATGCGCTGCTGGCGGGAAAGGTCGGTGCCCGCGGTGTCGACCCCTACCTCGAAGCGCCCAGCGGGGAGGCCGCGCAGCAGGTAGGAGCCGTCGGCCGCGGTCCCGGTCTGGGTCCAGAAGGAGAGGCCGTTGTCTCCGGCGTAGACCGAGACCCCGGGTACCGGCTCGCCGCTCGCCGCGTCGGTCACCCGCCCGGAGATGCGGAAGCTGGCTGCGAGCTCGAAGTCCACGTGGCCGGTGATGGGCACCGGGCCGCCGTCGGGCACCGGCAGGACGCTGACCGGCGTCGCCCGGCTCCAGTCCAGGACGTCGTCGAAGTACTCCTGGACGTAGGGCTGGGGGAAGGGATTGGCGTTGACCCGGTAGCTGCCGGCGGGCAGGCCGCGGATCGCGTAGAGGCCGTTGTGGTCGGTGACGTCGCCGTTGCCGAATCCGGTGCCGGCGTAGTCGTCGGCCTGCACCCGGACCCCCGAGAGCGGCTCCCCGCTCCCCTCGGCCCGGACGATGCCCGAGATGGCGCCGCCCAGATCGAGGGCGAAGTCGATGCCGTCGACTTCCACCGGGGCGCCGCCCGGATCGGCCGGCAGGCTCACTCGGTCGGCGGCGTTCCAGGTCAGCTTGTGGTCGTAGTACTCGGCGACGAAGTTGAAGAACTGGGGATCCGGATCGTCCTGCGTGTGGACGTACACGCTGTAGGCCCGCCCCTGCGCCAGCCCGAGGAGCGCGTAGGTCCCGTCCGCGGCGGTGTACCCGTCACTCAGCCACTCGCCGGTGTCGGCGTCGGCGGCCTCCACCCGGATCCCCACCACCGGCTCGCCGGTGTCGGCCCGGGTGACGGTTCCGGTGATGCGGCCCGCGGCCTCGAGGGCAAAGTCGACGCCGCCGGCGACCGTTCCCTCCGCTACCGAGACCGTCTCCGGATAGGTCTGGTTGGCCAGGTCGGGGTCCCGGCCATCGGTGCGGACCACGTAGCTCCCCTCGGGCAGACCCCGGAACTCGAAGGCCCCGTCTCCGTCCGTGGAGGTGTGGCCGCCCCAGAACTGTCGTCCCAGGGGGTCGTCCACCAGGTAGGCGTAGACCGGGAAGCCGCCCACGGGCGTTGCGTCGGCGGCGCGGGTGACGGTGCCCGAGATCCCGCCGCCCACGAAGGGGAAGAGGTCGATCCCCGGCGTCTCGGCTCCCAGGGCCACCTGGACGGCGGTCGCCGTGTCGTAGTCGAAGGTGCTCTCGGCCGCGCTCCGGTAGTAGACCGGAACCAGGTCCGTGCCCCAGGTGTCGAGCTGGACCCGATAGGTGGCCGGGGCCGGCAGACCCCGGATCCGGTAGGCCCCGCCCGCCGCGATCGAGGCGCCCGGCAGCGACGGCCCGCCGCCCTCGAAGCTCTGGGCCGACACCGAGAGCCCGATGGGAAGCGTCTCTCCGGCCGGCGGGAAGACGGTCCCGGAGAGCGAGCCCCCGTGGTCGAGCTCGAACGTGCCGAGATCGGTCCCGTCTCCGGGCACCTCCGGGAACTCCACCCGCAGGAGCTCCGGGTCGACCACCCCCGGGGTCCCGTCGGCGGACCAGTAGGAGGAGACGAAGTCGGTGTCGTGCTCCACGTTGGTGCGGGAGGTGTCGAACCAGACCTCGTATCCGCCGGCGGGCGCGGGCGGCAGGCCGGTGAACGTGAAGTCGCCCAGGGCGTCCGTCGTGGAGCCGGCGACGTACGCGTCGTCCTCGTGCCGGTAAACCTGGACCTCGACGCCGGGCACGCCGCCACTGCCGGTCAGCCGGCCGCGCAGGGTGCCGACGGAGGCGCCGTCGACCAGGCTGAAGTCGATGCCGGACACCGAGCCGGCGGTGGCGTCCACCACCCCGGCGCCGTCCTGGAAGAGGTCGTCAGGCCAGTACTCGTGGAGCAGCGTTCCTCCACCGTCGGCCTCCACGAAGTAGGAGCCCTGGGCGAGACCGCCGACGGTGTACGTGCCGTCGATCGCGGTCTGGGTCCAGTTGTCCAGGGGGCCGTCGACCTCCCAGGCGTGGACCGAGGCGCCGGCGACGGCCGGCTCGCCCACGCCGCGCACACCGTTCCCGTCGGCGTCCAGGAAGACGGTACCGCTGATCGAGATCCCTTCGGCGAGGGAGAAGTCGATGGCGGAGACCTCGTCGGGGGCGGCGACGGCGACGAGGCTCGGGTACCACTCGTTGGCCAGGCTTCCGGTGCCCCGAGTCACCACCTGGTACTCGCCCGACGGCAGTCCGGAGAGCCGGTAGAAGCCCGCGGAGTCGGTCGAGCCCCAGGGAAGCCAGAGCTCGCCCCCGGACTCGTCGGCAACGCGATGCGGCTGGACCGGATACCCCGCGACCGGTGTGCCGTCCGACTCGCGGGTGATCCGGCCGGAGATGGCGCCGCCGCGCAGCAGATGGAGATCGATGTCCGCAAGCTCGGCGTCCGGAGTCACCTGGAGGCGGGTCGCGTTCTCGGGATCGAAGGTGCTCTCGCCGGTGCTCACGTAGTAGACCTGGGCGAACTCGGTGCCCCACGTGGCGGAGACCACCCGGACCGGGAACGAGGCGCTCACGCCGCGGAGATGGTAGGTGCCGTCCGCCGCGACCGACGCCGCAGGGGCCGGGTACCTGCCGTCCTCGGGATTCTCGGCGTAGACGTCGAAGGGGAGGGGAAGCGAGTCCCCGGTGGGCGGGTAGACGCGCCCGGAGATCGATCCCCCTCGCTCGAGGCCGAAGGTCCCGAGGTCCGTGCCGTCGCCCTGGACCGCCGGATAGTCGACGCGCAGATCGGCGGGATCTGCACCTTCCAACGTGCCCGTCGCCGACCAGTAGCTGGCCACGTAGTCGGTGTCGTGGGCGGCGTTGGAGCCCCGGGTCTCGAAGTACACCCGATAGCTGCCCGGGGGGAGGCTCGAGAGGGCGAACCGGCCGTCGACCGCCGTCGTCGTCTGGGTCACCCAGGAGCCGGTCGCGAACCGCTCGATCCGGAGAGCGACTCCGGGAATTCCCTCCCCGGTGTCCGCGTCCACCACCCGGCCGCTCAGGGTGCCGATGGCCGTCCCGTCCACGAGGCCGAAATCGATCCCCGCGGCATCGCCGCTGCGCACGTCCACCGGCAGGGCCTCTTCCTGGAAGAAGGCCTCCCGCCAGCTCTCGCGCAGGAGCGTCCCCTGGTGGGGCTCCGCCTCCAGGCGGTAGACGCCGGGCCGCACGCCGATCGACCAGCGGCCGTCGGAGGCGACGGCGGCGTGGCCCACGTGCCGGCCGGTGGCGGCGTCGAAGGCCCGGACGGTGACGTTGGGCATCGGCGGCTCGCCCGGGTCCTGGACTTGGTCGGCGTCGAGGTCGACGAAGACGCGGCCGGAGATCGTCCGCTCCTGGACGACGCCGAAGTCGACGCCCGAGGCGTCGGCCGTGGCGACGTCGACCAGGTCTCCGGCCTCCCAGAAGGCGAGATCGTTCCAGACCTCGGCGACGAAGGGCAGGTCGACCGAAGAGGACTCGACAGTGATCCGGTAGCGGCCCGGTGGGAGCCCCGTCAGCACGTAGAGGCCGCTCTCGTCGGTGCCGGTGCCGCGGATCCAGGTGCCGTCCGCCCGCTCGGCCGAGACCGACACCTGGCCCAGGCCGGGCTCGCCCGGCTCCTGGATTCCGTCGACCGTCTCCGCTTCGAGAAACACCCGGCCGGAGATCCGCCGCCCCTCGTCGAGGAGGAAGTCGACGCCCGTCGCGCCGGCGCCCACGTCGACCGGGACCGGCTCGCCCTGGTCGTATCTCAAGACCGGTTCCTGGCCGGGGAGATCCGCCCCGGGGACCCAGACCTCCTGGACGTAGCCGGTGTCGTGGGTGCGGGCCTCCACGACGTAGGTGCCGGACGGGAGGTTGGGGATCTCGTAGGCGCCGGTACTCGTCACCTCTCGCTCGTGGACCCACTCGCCGGTCGCTGCATCGACGGCGCCTACGCTCATGCGCTGGAGAGTCGTCCCTCCGTCCCCGGGATCGGGGCTCAGGGCGACGGTCCCGGAGATCGAGGTCGCGGGCTCGAGGTTCAGGTCCTTGCCCGCGACGTCCTCGCCGGGGCCGATTGCGATGGGGTCGGCCAAGCTCTGCCAGAGCCGCCCGTTCCACCACTGGAGGGCGCGGTCGGTCCCCCGGGCTTCCGTGAACAGGCGAAACGTCCCCCCGGGCACCCCGTCCAGGGTGAAGGCGGAGGTCGCCGGATCGGAGGCGGCGCTGCCGCGGAACCGGCCGCTGTACGCGTCGAAGATCTGGACGTCGATGGCTTCGCCCGCCGCCAGCCCGAAGACGGTCCCGGAGAGCGAGCCGGCCGGGGAGAGCGCGAAGTCGATCCCCGAGAGCGCGCTCCCGCCGACGATCTCGAGCTCGGTGGCCAGGTCGGGGTCGAGCTCGCTCGTGTCCCGGTAGAACTCGCCCACCAGGCCCCGGACCGGGTCGAACGGCACGCGCACCCGGTAGGTGCCGTCGTCGAGGCCGGTGAAGGCGTAGGCACCGCTCGCGGGGTCGGTGCTCGTCGAGGCCACGGTCTCGCCCCACGGTCTCTCGAGCGCCACCGCGATCCCGCCGACGGGGCCGAGGAGCTGGTCGGTGACACGTCCGGAGATCTGGCCCGTTTGGGCCGGCAGGACCGAGACGACGAGGAGGGAGAGGGCCCCTGCGAGGCCGGGGGTAAGGCGGGCGTTGGAGCTCATGGCGGCCCTCCTGGAACGTGGGCCGGGGAGGAGGCGATCAGCGGGCTCGCGGCTCTATCTCATGGAACTCCATCTCGTGTCGTCGGGATTCGGATCGGATCATTCTGGAGTGCCTGAAACGAGCGATTCATTTCGCGGGGTCGTGCCTTCGAGGTACCCTTCGGTCCCAGGCCCGGGAGAAGACACAGCTCTCGCCCTCGAAGGCGCGGAGCTCCGCGCGGAGCCAAAAGGCGTCGCGGTCGGCGGTGAGCTCGGTGGCGGTCTCCACCCGCACCTTCCACTCGCCGCGGTGCAAGAGCGTCGTGTGGCGGACCTCGGCGCGCGCCGTCAAGGGGTCGTGCTCGGCGATCCGGTAGCGCCGCTCGACCTGGGTGCCCACCTCGAGGTCGATGGGCTCGACCCGGGCGAGTGCGGCGCCGTCGAACTCGCCGCCGTCGCTCCAGATCACGTGCTCGGTCTCCTCGGTGGCCAGGTCGTGCTCGATGGTGCGCCGAAAGCGGGCGGGCCGCAGGGTCGTGTGGGAGAGGGTCGGCGCCTGCTCCGGGGGAGGGAAGGGCCGCAGGCCGTCGTCCGCGGGATCGGGCGGGCGCACCGGCAGCTCGAGGGTGCTCTCGCCGGTGAAGAGCGACAGGGTGACCGGCGACGGCGCCGGCCAGGCCATGGGCCAGTAGCTGGTCGAGACGGCGAGGCGCAACGCGTTGCCCCGGGGGAACGCGTGGGCCGCGTCGTTGAGCCGGAGGCGCACCCGATAGCGCTCGCCCGGTGTCAACGGCTCGGCCCGTTCGTGGCCGTTGCGGTGGGTCAGGTCGAGCAGGGCGTACGTCACCCGGGTCGAGGCGCCGTCGGGGCTCACGTCGTTGAGCCGGACGGCGAGGATCGCCTCGGGGCGGTCCGCCGCGAGCTCCAGCGTGGCGACCGGTGCGCCCAGGATCTCGAGGCGCTCGGGCAGGGGCTCGGAGTCGAAGACCAGGGATCGGCCGTCGTCGCCGCGCTGGCCGGTGGGCATCTCGCCCTCGGTTCCGAACGCGCACCAGTCGCCGCCGGCGCGGCCGGTGGTCTGGGGCGAGCAGAGGATGAGCTCCGCCGATTCCCGGGGCCGGGGCTCCAGCCGGCCCGGGTTGAGCACCAGCCGGCGCGTGCGAAGGCGCGGCGACGGCCACTCCGCCTCCGCGACCCAGCGCCCCGGGCGCTCGGCGTAGTAGCTCCGGGGCGGCACGCTCTCCTGCATCCAGACCCGGAGCATGGGCTCGTCCAGGATCCCGGTCTCCTCCTCCTTGAGCCACTGGTCCCACCAGCGCAACGCCTCCTGCAAAAAACCGATGGACGGTCCGGGCACCGCGTCGTGGGGGAAGGCGTGGGACCAGGGGCCGATGAGGCCCTTGCGCGGCCCGGCGAGGCCGGCCAGCAGACGGGGCACGGCGTTCGAGTAACCGTC
Organism: uncultured Thermoanaerobaculia bacterium; assembly: GCA_964539125.1. Taxonomy (GTDB): domain Bacteria; phylum Acidobacteriota; class Thermoanaerobaculia; order Multivoradales; family DATKCC01; genus CAVUBL01. The sequence continues at coordinate 10,895 of CAZIIB010000030.1, forward strand.
CGCCCAGCCGCCGACGGCGTAGACCGGACAGGCGATGGCCCCGTAGTCCTCGCATACCGAGCCGTGGCGCCAGTAGGCGTCGCGGGTCGAGTGGCGCATCCAAATCTCGGGGAAGAGGGGGGTGGCGGCGAGACGCTCGAGCCACATCTCGCGCCACTGCGCCCCGACGATCTCCGGGTCGGGGGGGTAGGCGTTGAAGGTGAGGAGCACCGAGCCCCACGTCAGGTTCTCGTTGAGCAGGCATCCGCCCATGTAGTGGGCGTCGTCGGCGTAGCGGTCGTCGGTCGAGCAGAGGGTCAGGATCGCCGCCAGGGCGGGCGGGCGCCGGGCGGCCACCTGGAGGGAGTTGAAGCCCCCCCAGGAGATCCCCATCATCCCGACCCGGCCGGAGCACCAGGGCTGGGAGGCGACCCAGGTGATGACCTCGCAGGCGTCGTCGAGCTCCTGCTCGGTGTACTCGTCGGTCAACAGGCCGTCGGAGTCCCCTGAGCCCCGGAGATCGACCCGCACCGCCGCGTACCCGTGGCCGGCGAAGTAGTGGTGCATGGGCTCGTCGCGGGCCCTGGTGAAGTCGCGCTTGCGGTACGGCAGATACTCGAGGATCGCCGGGACCGGGTGCTCTTCGGCATCCGCTGGCAGCCAGATCCGCGCCGCCAGCCGGCAGCCGTCCGAGAGCGGTATCCAGTGGTTCTCGATCTGGCGGACGGCCCTGGGAAACGACTCGACGATCTTCACCGGGAGCCCTCGGAGCCCTCCGCTCGAGGGCGGCGCCGGCGCAGGGGCTGCGGGGTCCAGAAGGTCAGGGCCAGGCGCCGGCGGGCGTCGATGCCGGCCTCGAGATCCCAGCAGTTGACGATCGCCAGCCGGAAGCCTCCCGGGGGCATGGCGTGGAGCTCGGGTGCCTTGTCCCGGTGGAAGGTGATCTGGACGCTCGAGATCTCGGGCCGGGCGAGGAGCTCGTCGATCAGCTCCTGCTCGACCGGCCGGTACCTGGGCCCGTGGCTGCCGAAGAGGACCACGCTGTAGCCCGTGCGCCGTTCCCGGTCCTCGTAGCTCCAGCGGTGATCCCGGTAGAGCGCCACCAGGGCGTCGAGCCATCCGTGGCCGTAGATGTCGGGCCATTGGTCGGCGAAGCGCAGATGGCACTCGATGATCCGGCCGCCGATGGTCTCGAAGTTCAGCGCCCCCGAGTAGCCCGCGAGGTGGCCGGCCAGCCAGCCCGCGAGATACGACTCGAGCTCGGGACGGGCGGCGGCCTCCACCACCCAGTAGTCGAACATTCCATCGTCCAGGGGCGCTCCGACGGTGTGCCGGAACCAGCGCGCCCGCCCCTCGACCACCGCCACGTCGGTCGACACGTGGTCACCCTCGAGCCGGGGCATCCAGAAGTGGCCGGGAGCGAGCTCCCGGTCGTACTCTGCGCGGGAGGCGAGCACGCGGCTCGCCACCCCCATGCCCCGCAGGTTGTAGATCGGCTTGCTGAACACCGGAAAGCGCTCCGGCGGGAGCCCGTAGGGGCCGGCATCCAGGCCCTGGGACTCGGCCACCAGGAGCTTGTTGTAGACCCAGCGGTGCTCTGGGTAGAGGCGGTAGGCGTCGCTGTCCTCGGTGGGGATGAAGAGCTCCTCCGGACACTCGACGCCTTCGAAGTACTGCATGCGCCACGGGTCGCGCTCGACGATCGGCATGGGTCGACCTCCTGGAGCACTAGCGTACCCGCAACCGGGGCCGGTGGAGCCGGCCGCAGACGTTTTTGTGCTAATCTACCGCCGCTCGTGACTCCCATCGTGGTGCTTTCTCTGGTTGCCGACCTGGCGGCGATTCTCTGGGCGTTGGCGATCCTCCGGCGCCTGCGCGACGGCCGCCTCGCCTTCCTCGGGTTGCTCCCCCTCCTGCTCGCCGTTCATCTGCTCCTCATCGAGCTCCCGGCGCCGCCTACGCTCGCCGTGCCCAACGTGCGCTGGGGAGAGCAGGCGGCCGGGTTCGGCGCCAGCCTGCTCGCCCTGCTCGCCGTGATCTCCGCCGGCCGGTCTCTGGTCGAGCGGCAGCGGTCCCAGCGCGAGCTCCAGTTGGAGAAGGCCCAGCTCGAGCGGCTTTTCAACAGCTCGGCCGAAGCGGTCGTCCTGCTCGACAACCAGGATCGGGTCCAGCGGGTCAATCCGAAGTTCGAGGAGCTCTTCGGCTTCAGCGCCGCGGAGGTCGAGGGCCGGCCGATCAACGAGCTCATCGCTCCCAAGGAAGAGCGGTCCGAAGCCTCGGCCCTCACCGAACGGGTCGCCCATGGCGAGACGGTGCACGTCGAGGCGGTCCGCCGCCGGAAGGACGGCTCCCCGGTCCACGTGTCGATCCTCGGCGCGCCGATCCGGACCGAAGCCGGGCAGGTGGCGATCTACGGTATCTACCGCGACATCACCGAGCGCAAGCGGGCCGAGGAGGCGCTGCGGACCAGCGAGGAGCGCTACGCCCTGGCGGCCCGGGGCGCGGGCGCCGGCCTCTGGGACTGGGACCTGGTCACCAACGGCGTCTACTACTCGCCCCGCTGGAAGGAGATGCTCGGCTATCCGGACGACGAGGTGGGGGCGCGTCCCTCCGACTGGCTGTCCCGGGTCCATCCGGAGGACCGGGCCGGCCTGGAGCGGAGCCTCGCGGAGCACCTGGAGAACGAGAGCTCTCACTTCGAGTACGAGCACCGGATCCTGCACCGGAGCGGGACCTACCCCTGGATGCTGGTTCGCGGCATGGCGGTGCGCGACGCCGAGGGACGTCCCTGCCGGCTGGCCGGCTCGCTGACCGACGTTACCGAGCGGCGCCTGGCCGAAGAGCAGCTCCGCCACGCCGCCTTGCACGACGCTCTGACCGGTCTGCCCAACCGTGCCCTGTTCACCGACATCCTGGGCCGGGCCTTCGGGCGTCGGGTGAAGGACCGAAGGTACGGCTTCGCGGTCCTGTTCCTCGACCTCGACCGGTTCAAGCTGGTCAACGACAGCCTCGGGCACCTGGCGGGCGACCGCGTGCTGGTCGCCGTCGGGGCCTGCCTCCAGGACTGCCTGCGGGCCGGGGACGTGGTGGCGCGCCTGGGGGGCGACGAGTTCACCATCTTCCTCGACGGGGTCACCGACGTGGAGCTGGCCCGGTCCATCGCTCAGCGGATCCTCGCGGACCTCGCCTCGCCCATCGAGATCGAAGGCCAGGAGGTGGTCCTCTCGGCGGGCATCGGGATCGTGCTCTCCGACCGCGACTACGACGCTCCCGACGACCTGCTCCGCGACGCCGACATCGCCATGTACCGTACCAAGCTCGAGGGCGGCGGCGCCTGCCGCGTCTTCGACCCGGCGATGCATGCCGAGGTGGTGGCCCGCCTCCGGCTGGAGACCGACCTGCGGCGCGCCGTCGAGCGCGGGGAGCTGATGGTGCACTATCAACCCGTGGTGCGGGTGGCCACCGGCCGGATCGCGGGATTCGAGGCCCTCGTCCGGTGGCTGCACCCGGAGCGCGGCCTCATCCTGCCGGCGGAGTTCATCGCCACCGCGGAGGAGACGGGCCTGATCGTCGAGCTGGGCGAGCACGTCCTGCGGACCGCCTGCGCCCGCCTCGCCCTCTTCCAGGAGCGGGCAGGCCCCGGCGATCCGCTGTTCATGAGCGTCAACCTCTCGGCGCGTCAGTTCCGCCAGGCCGACCTGACGGAGCGCATCGCCGCCGCCGTGTCCGCCTCCGGGATCGAGCCTTCGCAGCTCAACGTCGAGATCACGGAGAGCGCCCTCATGGAGGGGTCGGAGCGGCACGTGGGCGTGGTCCGGCAGCTCCGCGAGCTCCGCCGAATCCCACACGAGATACCGGTTCGGAAAGAACGGCCCGCACCCCTCGGCCGCCGGCGGCCCGCCCGCGAGCAGCGCGAGCAGCGAGAATGAAACAAACGTGACAGGCACAGTTCTTTCATTCTTC
>CAZIIB010000031.1:0-14670 GCA_964539125.1 uncultured Thermoanaerobaculia bacterium
ATCCTGGACGACCTGGCGCCGCTGCGCCAGGCGAGCTCCGTACTGGCAGACGGGGTGGCGAGCGAGGCCGCCCACCTCTTCCAGCCGACGCCGGCGGTGCGCGTGCGCCGGGACACCTACACCGACACGCCGCTGCCGGCCGACGAGCCCATGGGCGAGAACCCGCCCGCCGGCGCGGTGATCGACTACGCCCTCGGCCAGGCGGCCCCCGGTCCGGTGACCCTGGAGATCCTCGACGGGGACGGTGAGGTGGTGCGGAGCTACTCGAGCACCGACCCACCCGAGCTCTCCGCGGAGGACCTGGCGAAGCAGATGATCCCCACCTACTGGGTGCGGCCCTTCCGGAGCCTCCCGGCGACGCCCGGCATGCACCGCTGGGTCTGGGACCTGCGCTACGCGCCGCCGGAGGTCGCCCATCGCTCCTACCCGATCAACGCCGTGCCCCACGACACGCCGCGGGTGCCCCAGGGGCCCCTCGTGGTGCCGGGGACCTACACCGTGCGCCTGACCGTGGACGGCAAGAGCCAGAGCGCGCCGCTCGAGGTGACCATGGACCCGCGGGTCGAGACCTCGGCCGAGGGGCTGGCCCGGCAGCTCGCCCTCGAGCGGATGCTGGCGAAGCGCATGAGCGAGGCGACCGGGGCGGTGGGCGCGGCCCGGGCCGTGCGCGAGCAGATCGCGGCCCTCGGCAAGCGCGCCAAGGGGCGCCTGGGCCGCGAGCTCGACGCCTTCGACCAGCGGGTGAAGGGCGCCCTGGAGGGCAGCCCGGAGACGACGAAGGGCAAGTCCACCACGCCGGCTGTCCCGGGCCTCCAGGCCCTCCAGGGGCGGGTCGGCTCGCTCTACGGCCAGATCGGCGCCGCGGACGTGGCGCCCACGGCCGTCCAGACCGACGCGGCGAAGACCGCCGACCAGGCCATGGGCGCCGCCCTCGAGCGCTGGCAGGCGGTGGCGGCCCAGGTCCCGGCGCTCAACCGCAAGCTCGAGCGCCGCGGTCTGCCGGCCCTGGACCTCCAGGCCAAGCCCAAGGAGGCGGCCCCGGAGGGGGACGTGGAGTAAGGGCTCAGCCCAGCCACCCCTCGACCACCGGCCGCACGACGTGGACGAAGAGGTCGATGGCGAAGTGGGAGAGGATCGCCGCCTCCAGGCCCCGCTTCCAGTACAGGTAGCCGAAGGCCAGGCCCACCGGCAGGATGATCAGGATCGTCCGGAGCGCCACCAGGTGCGGCACGGCGCCGAAGAGGGCCTCGTTGCCGATGTGGTACCAGCCGAAGAAGAGCGCGGTCGCCAGGTTCGCCGTCCAGAGGGCCGCGGTGCGTCCCCGGCCGGCGCCTCGGACCCGGAAGACGAGCATCAGGAGCCAGGCCACCAGCGACAGCAGCAACAGCCGGTCGAGGGTCTCCTCGTAGATCGGGGCCCAGAAGCTGGCGAGGCCGCTCCGCCACCAGGCCACGTCGATCCGCGCGTGGATCTCCGGCGCCGGCCACCGAACGCCCAGGGCGTGGACGAAGACGGCGTCGATGGCGAAGGCCAGCAAACCGGTCGCCACGGCCCAGAAGATCGCCGGGGCGACGATGGAGCGCAGCGGCGGGAGGTCCTCGCGCGACGTTCCGTGCAGCCACGCCTCGAGATAGGGCGCCCCGAGCCCGATCCGCCGAGCCACCCACAGGCCTGCTCCCGCGGCGACCAGGAGGACCACGGCGCTGCTCGCCATCGACCCCAGGATCGCGCGCGCCACGGAGGGGGGCTCGATCGGAGGGGCGATGCGGGTGAGCCCCAGGAAGTAGGGCACGAGCAGGGGGCTGGCGGCGATCCCCCCGAGCCAAAGGGTGAGGAACACACGCCAGGGATAGGCGCCGCGCTGCGCTTGCTGCTCCACCGGGCTCATGGTTCGGCCTCCTCGTCGTGTTTCGAGAGCTGGTAGGGGTACGGAGAGAGCCTCCGGAAGGTTGCCAGGTCAGAGCCGGGTGAGGACCGGCAGGGGCGGCGGCTCGCCGGCCGGCGCCGCGAGCCATTCGCGCCAGGCTCGGGCGCTCGCGCACAGCCCCTCGAGGTCGAGGCCCTCGGTGCCCTGGGGGTAGGGCTCGATCCGGGCGAGGCCGCGGGCGAGGACCCGCCGGGCCGGCCCCGGGTTGCCCCGCTCGACGAAGTGGTAGAGGCCCACGGCCACCTGGATCAGGCCGCGGAAGAGCTCCCGCGGCTCCGGCGTCGTCGAGCGCCAGATCTCCTCCCACGCCTCGTGGGCCGCGAAGAAGCGGCCGGCGTTGAAGTGGTCGACACCCGCGCAGAGGAGGCCGAGGCGCTCCTCCGGAGTCAGCTCGGGGTGGAGAGCGCGGTCCGGGGGCACGGGAGGAGTGTAGCCAACCGTGGCGCCGGCGACCGAGCTCGCCGCGTGGCCTCAGGCCCCCGGTCGAGGAGTGATCGGTCGCGTAGCCCGTCGAGCCGGGGCCGCCGGGGCCGCCCTGTGGAGGGATGGGCCTCCCTCGCGATCGGCTAGCATGGACCCGCGATGGCGGAGGAGGGCTCCAGGCTCGCCCGGCGCTTCCTCGAGGGACGCTCCGACGCGGCCCGGCGGGTCGAGGGCTGGGTGCGGACGGCGGCGAGCCCGTTTCGCCGGCGCCTGGACAGGGGAAGGGGCGACGACTGGGAGGACGCAGTCCAGGTGGGGCTCGTGGAGGTGACCCGGGCGCTCCGCGAGGACCGGGTCCGGGACCTCGGCCGGCTGCGCGCCTGGGTGTTCCGTTCCACGACCCACACCTGCCTCGACCGGGTCCGGGCGCTGCGGCGCTGGTCCTGGATCGAGATCGACGCGACCGACCTCGGCGAGCCTCCGTCGGCCCTCGGCCGGCTCCTCGAGGGCAGCACCGTGCGCGAGCTCCTTCCGGAGTCGATGCGCCTGCGGGGGAGCGCCGCCGAGCCGCCGGCGGAGCGGCTGCGGGGCGCCGGGCACAGCCTGGCTGTCGTACCCGCCGACGCTCCACCCGGCGCCGAGGCGCTCGCCACCTACCGCCTTCGGTCCCAGGCGCCGTAGACCTGGAAGGACGCCCAGTAAAACGGCGACCGGGTCGCCGGCCGGCCTGGGGCCTCCCCGTCGCCGCGCCACATCTCGAGCTGCGCCCGGCGCAGGGCCTCGGCCTTGCCGCTGCCGGCGAGCAGGTGCCGGTAAAAGCGGACCATGAGCTGGGCCGACGGCTCGTCCGACACCTTCCACAGGCTGCTCACCACCGTCCGGGCGCCGGCGTACTGGAACGCCCGGGTGAGGCCGAGGACGCCCTCGCCGGGCAGGTCGCGGCCGAGAGCCGTGTCGCAGGCCGAGAGCGTCACCAGGTCGGCGTCCAGGCGCACTCGCTGGTAAATCTCCCAGACCTGGAGGAAGCCGTTGCCCCGCTCGCCGGATCCCCCGGAGGGGGCGAGCACGAGGCCCGACTCGAGGGGCAGCCGGGGGTCGACGACGGCGTGGCAGGCGAGATGCAGGCGGCGCGCCGAGGACGCCTGCTCGACCAGCCGCTCCTCGGTGACGTCGGTGCCGAAGAAGAGCTTCGCCTTCCGCTCGAGGCCGGCGAACCCGCGCCGGCGCTCCGCCCCGTCCTCGGATCGGGCGGCGCCGAGTGCGCGGCGGTAGGCCGCCCGGAGATCGCCGGCCCGGGGCTCTCCGGACAGGACCGGCTCGGCCTGGAGGTCGAAACCCTGTGCGGGAAGGTCGATCCAGCCGTCCCCACGGCGGAGCTCGAGGCCGCCCCGCGGGAGCTGGTCGCGGAGCACGCCGAGGAGGCCGAAGGGGCCGTCGAGGGGACCCCCCGCGACGGCCCGGCCTCCCGAGCCCAGCCGGCGCCAGGCGCTGACGGTGTCCCCGGGCGCGAGGCCGGGCACCCCCGTGGCCCGGTCGAGGATCAGCGCCGGGCTCGGCGGCGGGCCCGCCGCCCAGGTCGAGACCACGACGAGGAACAGGGTCCCGGCGCACCAGCGGATCCAGGAGGACCGGAGGGCCCGGCCCGGGAAGCTTCGATCGGGGGACCTTGCCTGCCTCATCTTCCCACGTCGCGCCCGGCGATGCCGGCGCAGCGCGACGCGGCGGCCCCAGGGTCAGGAGTCGCCGGTGGGGCTGGCTAGAGGCGGCAGGTGCCAGGTCGAGAGGAGGGGTACCTGCTTGGCGGCCGGGCCGGACCAGATCGCCGAGGCGCGATCGAGGTCGAGGCTCAGCCGAGCCCCGGCCGGCCCGTGGGGCTCGTAGGCGAGGCCGTCGAGGTCGGCGAGGGCGGCCTGGAGGGGCGCCGAGAGGAGGCGGGTGTCCTCCGCGTAGCCGCCCAGGTCGGGCGCCTCGATCCGCAGGCCGAGGGCGATCCGCGCCACGCGGGTGAGCTCGGCCAGGCCGTCCAGCCTCTCGAGGACGGAGAGCTGGTTGGGAAGGGCGAGGTCTGCGATGACGCGGTAGCGGTCGCCATTCTTGCGCCGCGCAGCCAGGATCTCCATCCCGCGGCGGCAGCCCTCGTCGCGGCAGAGCCGGGCGAGGTCGGCGCTGTCGCCGGCCACCGGGGCGAGGAACCGGGCGGCCGCCGGGCCCTGGGCTCCGAGCTCCTCCTGTCTCGTCGAGGCTTCCATCCTGTCGAGCCGCTCGAGCGAGTCGCGGGCGAAGACGGCGGCCGGGCCTGGGAGGTCGAGCTGCCAGTCGAGGAGCAGCCCCTCCAGGCGCTCGAGGGCGGCCGGAGGGGTGGCGGCTCGTTCCGTGAGCCGATGGACGTCCTCGAGGACCAGAAGCTGGACGGCGTTGGCCAGAAGCGGGCCGACGATCCCGCCCTGGAGGTAGAGCCGCTCGGCCAGGCGGGAGCGCACCTCGAGGCCGGCGAGGCAGGCGGTCTCGTCGCCGTGGAGGAGGGCCAGGCGGTCCTGGAGGCTCTGGAGGACCGCTCCCCGGAGGAGCTCGGCGGCCCTGGAGATGAGGCCGTCGGTGTCGACCCGCTCGCCGCGCGCCGCCAGGCCGGCGAGGGCGGCACCGTGCCGATCCAGGAGGCGCTGCAACCTGAGGCGCTGGAGGGCGCTCCACTCCTCCGGAGGCTCCCGGCGCAAGCGGAAGTCGAAGGCCTGCTCGTCGGGGGAGAGCCCGAGGCCCAGGGGGCCGGGCAGGGGGGGCGCCTCGCTGTCGAGAAAGCGCCCGGCGATCTCTTCGAGCTCGGAGCGCGCCTCGCGAAGCTCCGCCTCGGCCCGCTGGCTGTCGCCGAGCCCGGCGTCGGGCACCTGGGCCTGGGTGGGGACGGCTCCACAGAGGCCGAGGGCAAGGCAGAGCAGGGTCGCAAGGAGAAAGAGCGGGTGCCGCCTGGAGGTCCATCGGCGCATGGTAGGAGGCTGGAGAGTGTTCGCGCAGGAGCCATGCTATCAAGCGGGTGGAAGCGGAGGGGGGAGGCTGAGGGGTGCCGGGGCGGGTTGCAGGCCGGGCCGGGGGAGGTTTCTCCACTCCGGATCGGGCGGTGCCCGATCCTCCGGTCGAAACGACAAAGGGGAGGAAGCGGGATCGGACGGGTGCCCGATCCTCCGGTCGAAACGACAAGTAGAGGGGGAGGGCTCGGGCGTCGGGCCCGGGCTGCCGGTCGGAGCGACGAGTAGAGGAGGGCTCGGGCGAGCGGAGCGGGCTGCCGGTCGGAGCGACGAGTACGGGCGGGCTCGGGCGTCGGGGTCGGGGTGTTGTGGCGCCCTCTTCAGCCCTGGTCTCGAGCTGGGGGCCTTGCTTCCCTTCCCGCCGTCTCCCGCGAAGCGCCTCACCCCTCCACTTGTCGTTTCGAGCGGAGTCGAGAAACCTGGGTGGGGGGCGCCTCAACGCCCCAACGTCCCCCAACGAATCTCGTCGAGCTGGGCCGACAGGTCCCGCCACTCGGGGTTGTAGCGTTCTACCAGTGCCACTTTCTTCTCCCGGCGCCAGCGCTTGATCTGCTTCTCCCGCGCCAGGGCTTCCCAGACCCATTCGAAGACCTCGAAGTAGACGAGCCGGTCCACGCGGTAGCGGCTCGTGAAGTCGGACCGCATTCCCTTGTGAGCCTCCACCCGGCGGTCGAGATTCCCCGTGACGCCCACGTAGAGGACGCGGGAGCGGCTGGCGAGAAGGTAGACCCAGAATCGTCGTGACATGGAGTTCTCCTCTTTTGTCAGGACGGATTCCCCGGGTGGAACCTGGCAGGGACTGGAGACTTCCAAGGGCCCCCCGCCCAGGTTTCTCCACTCCGGATCGGGCGATGCCCGATCCTCCGGTCGAAACGACAAGTAGAGGGGGAGTGCTTGGGCGAGCGGCCCGGGCTGCCGGTCGGAGCGACGAGTAGAGGGGGGCTCGGGCGTCGGGCTCGGGCTGCCGGTCGGAGCGACGAGTAGAGGGTGGCTTGGGCTGTCGGGGCGGGTTGCAGGCCGGGCCGGGGGAGGTTTCTCCACTCCGGATCGGGCGATGCCCGATCCTCCGGTCGAAACGACAAAGGGGAGGAGGCGGGCTCGGACGGGTGCCCGATCCTCCGGTCGAAACGACAAGTAGAGGGGGCTCGGGCGAGCGGAGCGGGGTGTCGGTCGGAGCGACGAGTAGAGGAGGGCTCGGGCGAGCGGAGCGGGCTGCCGGTCGGAGCGACGAGTACGGGCGGGCTCGGGCGTCGGGGTCGGGGTGTTGTGGCGCCCTCTTCAGCCCTGGTCTCGAGCTGGGGGCCTTGCTTCCCTTCCCGCCGTCTCCCGCGAAGCGCCTCACCCCTCCACTTGTCGTTTCGAGCGGAGTCGAGAAACCTGGGTGGGGGGCGCCTCGACTCACTCTTCCCGGAGGACTCGGGCGGGGTCGATCCTCGCGGCGCGGAGGGCGGGGGCCAGCGTCGCCGCGGCGGTCGTGATCGCGAGCAGGGCCGCCGCCGCCCAGTACACCGCCGGATCGGTGGGCGCGACGCCGTGGAGCAGGTGGCCGAGCAGCCGGGTGAGGGCAAGCGCCGCGGCGACTCCGAGGACGAGGCCGGCGGCGACGAGGCGTGCGGCCTGGCGCGCGACGAGCCCCAGCACCTGGCCGGGGCGCGCCCCCAGGGCCGAGCGGACCCCGATCTCGAAGGCGCGCTGGCGGACGGCGTAGGCGAGGACCGTATAGAGCCCGACGACGGCCAGCGCCAGGGCGATGGCGGCGAAGCTCAGCATGAGGGTCGTGTCGAAGCGCGGCCTGGCGAGGTCCGCCGCCAGAAGCTCGTCGGCGGTGCGGACCCGGTCGAGCGCCAGCGCCGGATCGAGGGCGTGGAGGTGGGCGGTGAGCCGCTCGAGGAAGGCGTCGCGTGACGGCCAGGCGCCGGCCTCGCCCGGAGCCTTCGAGATCCGAGCGAACAGCGCCAGGCGGGGGCTGCCGTGGAGGACGCCGTAGGCCTGGAGCGTGGTGACCTGGCTCGGGACCCCGGCCTGCGCGACGTCTCCGGCCACCCCCACCACCCGCGACCAGCCCTCGTTCGGAGACGTGCCGAGCCGGAACCGGCGGCCGAGAGGGCTCTCTCCGGGCCAGAGGAGCCGCGCCAGGGCGCGGTTGATCACCACCGGGGAGTCCTCGGACGGACCGGAGGCGTCCCCGGCGACGAGCGGCCGGCCCTCGAGAATCGGAATCCCCAGGGTCCGGAAGTAGTGCGGGCCGGCGGCCACCCAGACCACGGTCTGCGGGGTGGCGTCCGGCCGCACTCTCCCGGCCTCCGTCTCCAGGTGACCGAAGAAGAGAGAGGACTCGGTGGGGACCGTGCTGGCCACGGCGAGCGTTCCGTCGGGGGCCGAGGCGAAGCCCGCGCGCAGCTCGCCGAGGAACGCGGCCTGGCTTTCGGGACTCGAGTAGCGTTCCTTGGGAAGCTCGATCGAGACGGTCAGGAGCCCCTCTGGATCGAAGCCGGGATCGGCCCGGACCAGGCCGACGAAGCTCTTGGCGAGGAGGCCGGCGCCGATGACGAGGACGAGGGAGAGGGCGATCTCCACCAGGACCAGGGCCGAGCGCACCCGGCCTCCCGGAGCGCCGGCCACCGGGCCCCGCAGCCCGCTCTTCAGCGCCTCACCCAGGCCCGCGCGCGAGGCGACCAGCGCGGGAGCGAGGCCGAAGGCGAGGATCGCCAGAAGGGCCGCCCCCGCGGTGAACCCGAACAGCCCAGGGTCGAGTCGGACGCCGGAGAGCTCCAAGGCGCCGCCCGGGTAGAGGGAGACGAGCAGGCCGCCGCCCCAGACCGCGAAGGCCAGGCCGAGGAGGGTGGCGCCGCCGGCGACCAGCGCGCTCTCGACGAGCAGGGAGCGCACGAGACGCCCGCGCGACGCTCCGAGCGCCGAGCGCACGGCGATCTCGCGGCTCCGCCCGGCGGCTCGCAGCAAGTACAAGTTGCCGACGTTGGCGCAGCCGATCAGGAGCATCACGCCGACCGCCACCTGGAGCAGGATCACCCCGCGGGCGAGGAACGCGGCGAAGAAGTCGCGTGGTCGGATGACCTCGGGAGGCCAGGCAGCCGCCGCCTTCTCGCCGGACCGGCGGGTCTCGATCGCCACCAGCTCCTTCTCGGCCGCGCCCGGCGAGACACCCGGCCGGAGGAGGGCCAGCGCGCTCGGCGCGAGCCGCTCGCCTGGCGCGGTCTGGAGCCGGATCCAGAGGTCGGCCGCGCCCATCCCGGGGACCGACCGGAAGCCGGGCGGCAGGACGCCGACGACGGTGTAGAGCTCGTCTCCCAGGCCGACGGTGCGACCGACGACGGCGGGGTCGGCGCCGAAGACGTTCCGCCAGAGCCGGTCGCCCAGGAGGACCTGGCCCTCACCGTCGCCCTCCTCGGTGGTGAGGCCGGGCCCGATCCGCGGCGCCACTCCCAGCAGGCGGAAGAGCCCCGGCGAGACCCGGGCCGCCCGGAGCTTGCGCGGCTCGCCGTGGCCGATCAGGGTCGCGCGCTCGCTCTGGACGACCTCGATCGCCTCGAAGGAGGTGGCGAGCTCGCGCCAGGCGCGCACCTGGCCGAGGGTCGGGGTCACGCGGAAGGTGTGGGTGGGGTCTTGCCGGTAGAGGAAGACCGCCCGGTCGGCGTGGGCGATGGGCAGGGGGCGGAGCAAGGTCTGCTCCAGCACGCTGAAGACGGCGGTGTTGGCGCCCAGGGCCACGGCCAGCGTCAGGACGACGGCCAGGGTGAAGCCCGGGCGGTGGGCGAGCGACCGGAGGGCGGCGCGGAGGTCGTCGAGGAGAGCGAAGACGGTTCCGGTCATGGTCAACCCCTGGGTTGTGGAAGGCGCGGACATTCTGGCGTCTCCACCGCATGTGCGCAAGGGTGGCTCATTGACAGGACCGCAACCGGGACGGACACTAGACATCTACAAAGGCTCACTTCGTGACAGGTGAGTCGAGTTTTCCCGCGCGGAGCCGAGACTCGGGAGGGGGTGTCCCCTTCCCCGACCACAGCGCTTCGCGCTGCGGTGCCCGGGGGTGGGAAGGGGATCAAGGGGATGTGGGGGGGATCCTATGAATCCAGCGTTCTGGAGTAGGCGTTCAGGCGAACGTAGACTCGATCGCTGGACGTGGGCGGGGGAGCTCCGACTCACGAAGCCCATGGATCTTCAGACGCCTCGTCGGTTTGAGGCGGAGCTTCACTAGTGGTCTGATTCGTGAATCAGACTCCTAGTCCTCGCTCGCTTCCTCCCCCGGCGGCGCCTCGCCGACCTCCCAGTTCTCGTTCCGGCTCTGCTCGATGGTGGCGGCCACTTCGCCGCCGAACAGGATCACCAGTCCATTGATGTAGAGCCAGAGCAGCAGGACGATGATCCCGCCGACGAAGCCGTAGGTCTCGCTGTAGGAGGCGAAGTGGCTCACGTAGGCGCGAAAGGCGACGGTCGCCCCGCTCCACAGCCCGGTGCCCACCACGGCACCGATCAGGGTGGGGAGGGCAGAGCCGCTCTGTTTCCGGTTGGGCAGCAGCAGGTAGAGGACCCAGAGGAACAGCGTCATGAGCACCAGCACCGCCGGCCAGCGAAGCGACTTCCACACACCCAGCAAACCACCCAGGCCCACCAGGCGGAGCAGCGTCTGGCTGGAGACGACGATCACGGTCGATCCGATCAGCGCCACGGTCGCCGCCACCATGGAGACCAGGGCGAGGAGCCGCCGCTTCCACCAGCGCCGAGTCTCCCGGAGGTCGTACATGTGGTTGAGGCCCTCGGTGAGAACGGCGAAGACGTTCGAGGCGGACCAGAGGATCAGCAGCACGCTGAAGGAGAGAATTCCGGGCCGCTGGTCTCCCGTGATCTGGCGCACGAACTGCGCCAGGTAGCGCGCCGCCTCGCCGGGGAGCGCTTCCTCGAGCCGCGCCATGATCCAGTGGAAGGCGGTCTGGCCGCCCAGCAGGCCGGTGAGGGCGAAGACGGCGAGGATGAACGGGAAGAGCGAGAGGAAGAAGAAGTAGGCGGCTTTGGCCGCCTCGCCGGTGATCTGGTCGGCGATCGCCTCGCGGACCGACTGACGGGCCACCCTCCAAATCGATCGCATGGTCACACCTCACCTGATCTCACGTTGCACACTCGATGCCGCGTAGGGGACCGGTCGGCGGCTCCCGGGCGCCGGCTGGGGTAGACTCTCCACGCCCTTCGCCCCACCGCATGTCTCCCGAAACCCTAGCCCGCTGGGAAGGCCGAGTCCGGCCCTTCCTCGTGGCGCTGCCCGCGCCCTGGGCGGTGCGCCTCTACTCGGCCGGCCGGCGACGCTTCCTCGAGCGGCTCGCCGCCGAGCGGCCGGCCTCCTACCGGCCGCCACCGGAGCTCGGTCGCACCCTCTGGGGGCTGCGCTTCCGGGCGCCCCTGGGCAACGCCGCCGGTATGTTCAAGAACGGAGCCGGCTACGAGCTGGCCGCCCGCCAGGGCGCCGGGTACTTCCTGGCGGGCACCACCACGGCCCGGCCACGCTCGGGCAACCGGGCCCACGGCGTCGCCCTGCCCTTCGCCCCCTACCCCCGCTCGGGCGCCGCCTCCAACTGGCTCGGTCTGCCCAACGACGGCGACGAGGCCGTGGCGGCCCGCCTCGCGCGCTTCGAGCGGGTCGAGGGCTTCCCCGTCGGGGCCAGCCTGGCGGGTTGCCCGGAGCTCGCGGGCGGGGAACGGCTTGCGGCCCTGCTGCGGGGCCTCGAGCTCTACGACCGGGCGGGGGTCGACTTCCTCGAGCTCAACGAGAGCTGCCCCAACACCGGCGAAGCGGCGCCTCCCTAGAGCGAGCTCTACCGCCGGCTCGCGCGCATCGCCGAGGGGTTCCTGGCTCGCCGCCGGCGACGCCTGCCGGTGATCGTCAAGTTCTCCGTCGACACCCGGCCCGATCAGCTCCCCGGCCTGGTCGACACGCTGCTCGAGATGGGCTACGACGGCGTCGACTTCGGCAACACCTCGGCCGTTCCCGCTCTGCACGAGACCGCGATCGCACCCGCCGAGCGCCGCCTCTTCCGACACTACACGGCGCGCTTCGGCGGCGGGCTCAGCGGGCGGCCCCTGAAGAGCGCCTCCCTAGCCCTCGCCGGCGCCGCCCTCGACCACCTCGCGGCGCACCCCGGGCGACGGGAGTTTCACGTCGTCCGCACCGGCGGCATCGAGACCGCGGCGGACCTGGCGGCCTCCGAGGCGGCCGGGATCGCCCTCGACGGCTGGTACACGGGATACTTCGAGGCCTTTGCCCGGCACGGTCACGCCCTCTACCGGGAGCTCTTCGAGGAGCTGGCTCGCCGCCGAGAGCGGGAAGCTCTCAGTCCCGCCCACCCAGGCGCGTGACCACCGGATCGAGGGCCGCGAAGGCCGCCGCCGGATCCTCGAACTGAACGCCCATCCCGGCGAGCAGGTTGGCCGACGACCCCCCGCCTCCCGACGGGATCCGGTGGACCACCCGGGCCCGCAGCCGGAGGGGCGGGTAGTCTTTGAGCGGCACGAGAACCTCCAGGGTGATCGGCTCCGAGAGCTCGGCCGGCTGGCGGGTGGGGACGAAGAGCCCGCCGTGGACCACGTCCTGGCGGTAGACCCGGAGGAAGTGCTCGCGCGAGCGGAAGCGCAGCCGGAAGACCCCGTCTCCCAGGGCCGATTCCTCGAGCAGAGCCGGGGCCTGCCGGCCCGACTCCCGGTCCGGATCGCCGCCGAGAAGCTCCGAGACCAGCTCGGCGACGGTCAGGAAGCGCACGCCCATACCGGTCAGGCCGAGCACTCGGAGCTCGGGGGCCGTCCGACGGGAGTGCGCCACCAGACCTTCGACGGTGAAGTCCCGTCCCTCCTCGCCCACCTCGATCCGCAGGCGCTTGCCGCTCTCCGACGGTCGGCCGGTGGAGATGAACATCCCGCCGGTGGAGATGTTGGTGGTGTAGCCGCGGACCGGCTCCGCGGCCTCGCCGCGCACGGTGAATCGCACCGGCACCCGGCGGACGACCCGCTCGTTCTCCCTCCGATTCATGAAATCGGATTATATCGCCCGCGCCTCGTGCGAGGTTCGGCGGTGACGCTCAGGAGACTTCGGCGTCGAGCTTCCGACGGAGATCGGCCAGGCGGGAACGGGCCGTCTCGAGGTCGCCGGAGACGGGAGTCGCGGCGGCGCGGAGCGAGCCGAGGTGGCGCCGGTAGCCTGCGAGCCGAGCGCGCGCCCTCTCCACCCGGCGCCTCAGGGTCCTCCTCTCCAGGCGCTCGGCCACGGCCGGGGCCTCTTCCAGGTCGTGGCAGACGGGCAAGAGGTCGCACCCCGCGTCGAGCGCCGCCTCCGCGCGGTCGGCCAGGTCGCCCCAGGGCTCGAGCGCTCGCATGCCGAGGTCGTCGGCTACCGCCACGCCGTCGAAGCCGAGGCGCCCGCGCAGGAGGTCGGTCACGATCGGTCCCGACAGGCTGGCCGGCCGCGCCTCGCGGTCGAGGGCGGGATAGACGGCGTGGGCAACCATCACCATGCCCGCGGACGGCGCCAGGCGGGCGAAGGGCCGGAGGTCCGCCTCGAGCTCGGCGGCGGGCCGGTCCACCCGCCCGCTCTCGAAGTGGGTGTCGCCCCGCGAGGCGCCGAGCCCGGGAAAGTGCTTCAGGCAGCCGCCCACGCCCGCCGCGTGGAGACCCTCGAGAAAGGCGCCGGCCCGCTCCTCCACCGCCTCCGGCGTGGTGCCCAGGTAGCGGCCGTCCATGGCGTTGCCCTCGATCCCTTGGTCGAGGTCGACCACCGGTGCGAAGTCCACGTCGTAGTCGAAGAGGCGGAGCGACTCGCCGACGCAGCGGCCGGCCTCGCGGGCGGTGGACGCCGGCGCCCGCGCCAGACCGCCCGCCGCCGGCGCCGCCCCCACCACGCCCGCCAGGCGGTCGACCCGGCCGCCTTCGGAGTCGCTGTAGAGGAGCGCCCCGGGCACCGTACGCCGGACCGCGGCCACGAGCTCCTCGAGCTGCCCGGCCGACTCGATGTTGTGCTTGAAGAGGATCACGCCGCCCGGCCGGACCTCGCGCAGGAGCACCGCGGAGTCGGCGTCCAGCTCGAGGCCGGGAAGGCCTACGACCAGCAGCTCGCCGGCGCCCTCACCTCGAATCGAGCCGCTCATTTGGAGATCTTCTCACGGAGCTCGTGGAGGAGAGTCAGGGCGTCCAGGGGCGTCATGCGGTCGAGGTCGACCGTCCGAAGGCGCTCGATCACTCGCTCCTCGGAGGGCGCGAAGAGGGCGAGCTGGTCGCCGCCGGGGCGGCCGCCGGGGGCCTTCTCGCCCCGCGCCAGCCTCGGCTTGCCCGCCAGGTCGTACTCCTGTGCCTCGAGGTTCGCCAGCACCTCCTCGGCGCGCTCGAGCACTCGCCCGGGCAGCCCGGCGAGACGTGCCACCTGAATTCCGTAGGACTTGTCGGCGCTGCCCGGCACCACCCGGCGCAAGAAGACGATCCGGTCCTCCCACTCCTTGACCGCCAGGGTGCGGTTGACCACCCGGTCGAGGAGCGAGGCGAGCTCGGTGAGCTCGTGGTAGTGGGTGGCGAACAGGGTCTTGGCCCGGCGCTCCTCGTGCAGGAACTCGACGATCGCCCAGGCGAGCGACAGACCGTCGAAGGTCGCCGTGCCCCGCCCCACCTCGTCGAGGATCACCAGGCTCTCGGGCCCCGCGTGGTGCAGGATGTTGGCGGTCTCGATCATCTCCACCATGAAGGTCGACTCGCCCCGGGCGAGGTCGTCGCTCGCCCCGACCCGGGTGAACACCCGGTCCACGAGGCCGATCTCGGCGCGCTCGGCGGGTACGAAGCTCCCGGCCTGGGCCATGAGCACGATCAGGGCGACCTGGCGCAGGTAGGTGGACTTGCCTCCCATGTTGGGGCCGGTGAGGACCACGATCTGGGCGCTCGCGGAATCGATCTCGGTGTCGTTGGGCACGAACGCGTCGGACGCCGTGGCCTCGACCACCGGATGGCGCCCCTCCTCGATCCGGATGGGGCCGCCGGCCGGCCCCATCGCCGGCTCGACGTAGCGCCGGCGCGCCGCCACCTCGGCGAGGGAGGCCAGAGCGTCGAGCTCGCCCACGGCGCGGGCCGCGACCGCGAGCGCCGGGCCGGCGGCCACGATCTCGCCGACCAGGCGGCGGTAGTGCTCGGCTTCGAGGGCGACCTGCCGCTCCTCGGCGGCGAGGATCTGCTCCTCGAGCTCTTTGATCTCCGGGGTCACGTACCGCTCGGCCCCCACCAGGGTCTGTTTGCGGATGTAGTGCTCGGGCACCAGGTGGG
>CAZIIB010000032.1:0-14650 GCA_964539125.1 uncultured Thermoanaerobaculia bacterium
CGCTCTTGCCCAGGCGGTGATCGGCGAAGGTGCGGATCGCCGCCACCGCCTCGGGCCGCGTGGCAGGCCCCGTCACCAGCTCCAGGAGCCGCATGTAGCGCGGCGGGTTGAAGAAGTGGGTGACCAGGAAGTCGCGGGCGAAGCCCTCCGGCAGACCCTCGGTGAGCGTGACGAGCGGGATGGTCGAGGTGTTCGAGGAGACGATGGAGCCGGCCTTCCGGACCGCATCCACCTTCCGGTAGACCGCCTGCTTGACGTCCGGCCGCTCGAGGACCGCCTCGATGATCCAGTCGCAGTCCGCCAGCCGCTCGAGGTCGTCTTCGAGGTTGCCCGGGGTGATGAGCCGGGCGTTGCGGGAGGTCATGAGCGGCGCTGGCTTCGCCTTCTTGAGCCGCTCGACGGCGGTCTTCGCCAGGACGGAGCGGTCCTCGGCGCCGTCTGGCACGATGTCCAGAAGGACGACCGGCACACCGGCGTTGGCCACGTGGGCGGCGATGCCGGCGCCCATGACCCCGGCGCCCAGCACGCCCACCCTGGCGATCGTCGGGAGCGTCCCGGCCGGCCGGGACTCGGTCGGAGCTTCGAGAGTGGCCATGGCTACACCGCCTCCAGGACCGTGGCGATCCCCTGGCCCCCGCCGATGCACTGGGTGGCCAGGGCGTAGTGCCCGCCTTCACGGGCCAGGAGCGCCGCCGCCTTGCCGGTGATCCGGGCGCCGGTGGCGCCCAGGGGGTGGCCCAGCGCGATGGCGCCGCCGTCGAGGTTGACCTTGGCCGGGTCGAGGCCGAGCTCGTCGATCACCGCCAGCGACTGAGACGAGAACGCCTCGTTGAGCTCGATGACGTCCATGTCCTCCAGCTCGAGGCCGGCACGCTCGAGGGCCTTGCGGGTGGAGATGACCGGCCCCAGCCCCATGAGCTCGGGCGCGCAGCCGGAGACCGCGATCGACTTGATCCGGGCGAGGGGCTCGAGGCCGTGCGTGTCGGCGTAGTCCTCGGAGCAGACCAGGGTCGCCGAGGCGCCGTCGGTGAGCGGCGACGAGGTGCCGGCGGTGACCGTGCCGTGCTCGTCGAAGGCGAGCTTGAGCTCGGCCAAGCCCTCGAGGGTGGTGTCCGGGCGGAGGCAGCCGTCCTTGGAGATCACCGAGCCGTTCTGGGAGATCGGAACGATCTCGTGGTCGAACCGGCCGGCGGCCTGGGCCGCGGCGGCCTTCTGCTGGGACTCGACCGCAAACTCCTCCTGGCGCTTCCTCGGGATGTCGTACCTCTTGGCCAGGTTCTCGGCGGTCTCGCCCATGGACACGAAGGCCTGGGGGTAACGCGCGAAGAGGCCGGGGTGGGGCAGGGGGTTGTAGCCGCCCATGGGGATCCGGGTCATGGACTCGACGCCGGCCGCGATGAAGGCCTCGCCGGCGTTCATCTGGATGGCGCCGGCGGCCATGTGGATCGCCTGCATGGAGGAGCCGCAGAAGCGGTTGACGGTGGCGCCGGCCATCCCTACCGGCAGCTCGTCCAGGAACTCGACGATGCGGGCGACGTTGAAGCCCTGCTCGCCCTCGGGGAAGGCGCAGCCCATGATCAGGTCTTCGAGCGCCGCCGGGTCGATCCCCGTCTGCTCGATCAGGCCGCGCACGGTCTGGGCGGCGAGCTCGTCGGGGCGGATCCGGGCGAGATCGCCCTTCTTGGCGAGGGTGAAGGGGGACCGGACGTAGCCGGCGATGACGACGTTCTTCATGGCGTGAGCACCTCCGCAGGTTGCGATGTCCTCTGGCCCGGCCGTCCCTCTCGGCGAGGGATGCCGGGCGAGCTCTTATCGTCCCGGTCTCGGACCGGGCGCTGATTCCGGCTCCATCCCCTGTTCGCGCATGGCGTCGAGGGTCTGCTCCTCGATCTCTCGGAGCTCGTCGAGGGTGAGCTCCAGGTCGCGGCGCTGCTGTTCGAGGTCCGCGGTCCGCTCCCGCACCCCGCGCAGGAGGTGGAGGAACTGCTCCTTGCGGGTCGGGTCGGCGTCGTAGAGGTCGAGGTACTCCTGGACCTCCGCCAGGGAGAAACCGAGCCGCTTGCCGCGGAGGATCAGGAGCAGCCGGGCCCGGTCGCGGTAGGTGTAGACACGGGTCGTCCCCGCGCGTTGGGGCTCGAGGAGCCCCTTGGCCTCGTAGAAGCGGATGGCGCGCGCGGTGACCCCGAGCTCGTGGGCGAGCTCGGTGACGGTGTAGAGACGCGCCGGATCGTGGTGGCTGGCCATGCTCGCGATCGCTCGGCCAGGGCCCGGGGAGGTGGACCGCTGGAGGGCGAACGGGTCCAGCCTACAACGAGGTTGACGTTAACGTCAAGAGACTTCCGCAAACGAAACGCCGCGGTGCGGCGACCCTGCCGGAAGGAAGGCTTCGTCGGTTTCAGCTCAGGTCCACTTCCACCTCCACCCAGACCCCGACGGCCTGGGTGTTCCCCGGCTCGCCGGCCCGAACTCGGGTTCCGGCGTCGTTCTCCAAGGCGACCGGGGGGGGCAGAACCCGGCGTGCGACGAGGGGCAAGGGCGGGAGCGAGGAGAGCTCACGGGACCGAGAGGAGGACGTGGATCCACATGGTGAGACCTCCCGGGGCGACGAGCGGACAGGTGATCAGAGGGAAAAGGGCCCCGGCCGGCTCCCTTCGGTGCCGACGGCAGGGAGCCAGCCGTAGCCCGAGCCCGCCTGGGTTCGCCTCCAGGCGGTGACCTCGGCAAGACGCCCCGAGGTGGTACGCGAGTCAGTCGTCGCAGCTCACCTCGTACTGGGCGACGCAGACGTCGTGGCCCGAGCCTCCGTAGAGGGAATCGTTGCCGTTGCCCCCCTCGATGTGGTCGTTTCCGGCTTCTCCGTAGAGGGAGTCCGCACCGTCCCAGCCGTAGAGCAAGTCGCTGTCGAGCCGCCGAGATAGGCCTCGGGGCCGCTGGTGCCCGACCCGTCGGTGGCCGTCGCACAGAAGCTGCATCCCTCCCCCCACAAGAAGCAGGTGATCCTCCATCCCGACCAGGTGTAGCAGGCGGCGCTACAGCACACCGAAGGGGAACAATAACCTTCGCAGTAGGGACCGATGGCCTGGGCGGGGGTGGCGCTCAGAGACAGCACGACGAGAGCTACGAGGACCACGAAGCCGAACAGATTCCTGTTCATCTCCATCCTCCTTCTCCATTGACGTGGATAGGGTGTGTACCTAAACTACTTTCGCATATGTTCGCATTCGGTAGCGTGTGATTCTTGGCTCGCGTGAACGAGCCCCGATCGGTGCTTCGAGAGAGACGACCCGAATGCCTCGCGAGCCCCTCGACCTCGCCTTCCGGCTCGCGTACTTCCTCTATCCGGATCGGCCGACGGCACTCGAGATCGTGCGCCGGGCGCTGGCCGGCCTCGACGCTCTGGCCGCATCCCAGACTCGGCGCCGCTCCTACTCGCCGGTGGGCCGGACGCTGTCGGGCCGGGGCCGAGTCCGGGCCCGCAACCGGACTCTCATGAACCGGCTTCAGCTTCTCCAGCGCCTCGTCTACCAGGCGGCGGAGCCCTACGAGCGACGCCACGAGATGGGAGGGAGTGGCCCTCCTCCGGCCGTGGAGGATCTGGTGATTCGCTACCTGGAGCACATGGCGAGGACGACCACGCAGCGCAACTCCTTTTATGCCACCGTCGGGATCAGCCGGCTCGTTTACCACTACTCCACCGAGGAGGCGATGGATCTCTACGGCCTCGTCGTCCAGGACCCGGATCGGGTCAAGGACGACTATGCGTTTCGCGCCGCCAAGCGGCGGTTGCTTCGAGAGGTCCGGGCACGCTTCGGCGCTCTGGTGAAGTCTGTCCGCGGCCCCCGCGGGGAGGACCGCCTGGAGGCCGCTCGGCCGACGCCGGCGATGCGGCTTTTCGTGGAGGAATCCCTGGAACGCTTCACTCCCTGGGGGACCCGATGCCCGGTGCCGGATGGGCTCGACGCCTCCAGGGACCAGATCCCGGCTCTCCGCTTCGAAGGCGAGGATCCGGACCAGGAGGGTCCCGTAGAGGTCGACCGCCTCCATGCCGTCCTTCATCCGCCCTGCTACCGACATCTCACCGCAGCGCTCGATCTCCCGGATCCAAAGGACCGCCTGGTCTTACCGCAATTCCGGCTCGAGCCTGCTCACGAACCACGCGGCCGATCCGTCGACAGGCGCTGTCCCACGGCCCTCAGCCAGGAGGAAAGGTCGGTGCTCGAGGCCCGGCTGGAGGACGATGGCCTTGCTGCGAGCACGGGTGGGGCGCCCGAGGCGACCCGATGAGACCGGCGCCTCTCCGGCCGTCAGGGTGCGGGTCGAACCGCCCCGGGTAGGGGACCGGTCAGTCGTCGCAGCTCACTTCGGCCTCGGCGATGCAGATGTGCGCACACGAGAGCGTGTGAGTTTTGTCTCATTCTGTTACATTGACGCCAACAGCTCCTCCCCGCAAAGGAGAACGCCATGGAACGGAGACGATGGCTCCGCCCGCGCGCTCGACTCTTTGCGCTCCTGATCGCCCTCGCGAGCGCCCTGGTGGCCGGCTCGCTCCTGGGTGAGTCCGAGGTCCGCGGCGGCAAGGACGTCACCGTGGCCGCCGGCCAGGTGGTGCCCGACGACCTCTACGCCAGCGGCGAGACGGTCCGGATCGAGGGGACGGTCCACGGGGACCTGGTGGCGGCGGCGCGCGAGATCGTCATCGCCGGCACCGTCGAGGGAGACGTCCTGGCCGCGGCCCAGAGCATCACCATCACCGGGACGGTAGGGGACGACGCCCGGATCGCCGGCCAGGTCCTCCACCTGGGGCCGGAGGCACGGCTCGGGGACGACCTGGTGGCCGCCGGCTTCAGCCTGGAGACCGAGGACGGTAGCGAGGTCGCCGGGACCACGCGCTTCTTCGGCTACCAGGCCCTCCTCGCCGGCGAGGTGAGCGAAGGCTTGGCCGGCTCCATGGGCGCCCTGGAGCTCGCCGGGCCGATCCACGGCGACGTCGACGTCGAGGTCGGTCCGCGGGGCGAGGAGGCGCCGCCCATGCTCTGGCCGACGCCGGTGCCGATCCCGCAGGTGGCGCCGGGGCTGGAGGTTGCCGGCACGGCCCAAGTCGGCGGCGCCCTGCGCTACGAGTCGCCGACCGAGGGCGAAATCGATCCGGCCGCGGAGATCGCGGGCGGGGTCGACTACCGCAAGCCGCCGCCAAAGCCCGAAGAGGGGGCCGGGCCCCTCGAGACCGTCGCCCAGCACGTCCGTCGGTTCGTCGCCCTGCTCCTGGTCGGCCTCCTTCTGCTCTGGCTCGCTCCCCGCTGGACGGCCCGGCTCGCGGAGACGGTCTGGACCCGGCCGCTCCCGAGCCTCGGCTGGGGGATCGTGTTGCTCGCCGTCGCTGCGGTGGGCGCCCTCGTGATTGCCCTGGTCACCGGCTTTCTGGCCGCGGTGCGGGGTTTCGCGACCCTCGGCGGTCTGGTCGCCACGGCCATCGCCGGCGGGGCGCTCGCCGAGATCGCGTGGGTCGTGGCGGTGGTGCTGGCCTGCGTCTACCTGGCCCCGGTCGTCGTCGCCCTGGCCGGCGGGCGATGGGCCCTCGCCCGGGGCGGCCCGTTCACCGGGGGCCGGCGCTTCGCGGCCCTGGCGCTGGGCGTGCTCGTCTTGGTGGTGCTGGTCGTCATCCCCTATCTGGGCAAGCTGATCTCGATCGCAGCGCTCCTCCTGGGCTTGGGCAGCCTTTGGCTCGGGGTCGCGGGGCGGTTCCGCAGGACGCCGGGAGCCGAGCCTCGACTCGAGTGACGAGGGCTCGCGCGGGCCCCCTACCGGCCCCCGGCGGGCGCTTGGGTCCCCGTCTGCGCCGGCTCTCCCAGGTAGGCGAGCAAGTCCCGGAGGTCCCCGCCGGTGAGCACCGGCCAGGGCCGGCCCTCGGCCAGGATCGCCTCGGACATCACCGGCGCGTGGCTCCACATGGCGGCCACCAGGGCCTCCGGAGAGCTCGCGGCGGCGGTGCCGGCGAGGTCGGGGCCCTTCCTCTTCGAGCTCCCTCCGGCGTGGCAACCGGCGCAGGAACGGGTGGTGAAGACCTCCTCGCCGCGGGCCGGGTTCCCGGGCGGGTCGGCGAAGGGGAGGAAGTAGAGGAACGCCACCACGTCCGCCAGCTCGGAGGTGGTGAACTCGGGCCAGCCGATGCCACGTCGATCCATGATCTCGTTCATGGCGAGAGCGTGGTTCCACATCGCGCCCGCGATGCCCTCGGCGGAGCGCTGGAGGCCGACCCGGGTGAGGTCCGGCGCCTCGGCTCCCCCTTCGCCGGAGTCGCCGTGGCAGCTCGCGCAGCCCCGCGTGCGGAAGAGCTCACGGCCGTGGTTCGGGTTGCCCGGGGAGAGGAGCATCCGTTCCTGGGGGCCGGGACGGGCGCGCTGCCGGATGAAGGCAGAGAGGTCCGCCAGGTCTCCCTCCTCGAAGGTCGGTGGGCGCACGCCGTGGGCTCTCATGCTCTCGAGCATGGACGGCCCGTGGTTCCAGATCGACTGGGCGATGAACAGGGGCGACGCGAATCGCCGGAGCTCCGAGAGGTCGGGGCCCACCTTTCGCGGTCCCTCTCCGAGGGTGTGACAGGCGTTGCAGCCCTGGGCCGCGAAGATCTCCTCGCCGGCCCGCGCGTCCCCCGGCCGGCCCAGGTAGTCGATGAAGTAGAGGAAGCCGATGAGCCGAGCCGCCTCGTCGGGGGTCAACGTGGGCCACTCCACCCCGGTCGCCTCGAAAGCCACCCCCATTCCGGGGACGTGGTCCCAGAGGGCGGCGCCCAGGTCCAGGAAGCTGCCGCGAAAGCGGCCGCCGCCGAGGTCGGGTCCGATCCCCTCGCCGTTCCCCTCGAGGAAGTGACACTGCTGGCAGCCCTTGACCTCGAACAGGAGGCGTCCCTCGAGCGGGTTGTCGGAGAGGGCAGGCCCCTCGGCGCTCGCCGGGAGCGCGCCTGCCAGCCCGAGGCCGGTCGCGAGGATGAGCGCCAGGCCGAGAGCGGTCGGTTTCACGGCGTCGGGTCCTCCGGGCCCGTCGCCCCGGCGCGGCCCCGGCGCAGGCCCACGAAGACGTAGGTGAGGACCGCCGCTCCGGTCAGGAACACCGGGATCGCCACGATCGAGATCCCGACCGAGGCCCCGGGGACGTCGTGCCAGCGCACGGCGAGCCGCAGGAGGTGGAGGATCCAGACGCTGATTCCCAGGACGAAGATCCAGATCATCGCCACGGACGCGAGCTGGAGACCGAAGACCCAGCGCGGCTCCTTTGTCGCCCTCATGTCTCTCCCTCCACTTGGAGCGACCCTTGCCTCCCCGTGACGTCCGGCAGGTAGCCCTCCACGCGCTCCACGGTCTCGGCCACGGCGTGCTCGCGGCCTTCCCGGATCTCCCAGATGGAGATCAGGGGGAAGAACCGCGCGAAGACCACGAAGCCCAGGATGAAGCTGGCGATGGCCCCGACGAACATCCCCCACTCCACCAGGCTCGGGATGTAGAACCCGGTGGGCAGGGCGAGGCGGGGATTGGCCAGCGACGGGACGACGATGTTGAGCCGCTCGAGCCACATGCCGACGACCACCGTGGACGAGGCGATCAGGATACCCGGGATCTTCCGGGTCCTGCGGAATGCGAGGATCGCCACCGGGATGAGGAAGTTGCACGCCACCATGGTCCAGAAGAAGGGTGCGTACGGGCCGGTGAGCTTGTAATAGAAGACCCGCATCTCGCTCGGCTCATTGCCGAAGAACGCGGTCAAGTACTCGGAGAAGGTGAAGTAGAACCAGAGGAGCGCCATGACCAGGAGGAGCTTCGACAGGTGGTCGAAGTGCACGGGCTTGAGGTAGCGCTCGAGGTGGAAGATGCGCCGTAGCACGATCATCATGATCAGGAGCGCCGCGATCCCCGAGAAGATGGCCCCGATGACGAAGTAGGGCCCGAAGATCGTGGAGTGCCAGCCGGGCTGGAGCGTCATGGCGAAGATGTAGGAGATGACCGTGTGGACCGAGACGGCGATGGGGATGACCAGGATCATCATGATGCCGATGGCCCGCTCCAGCACCTTGTGCTGCCGCTCGGTCCCCTGCCACCCCCAGGACAGGAACGCGTAGAGCCACCGCGGGCTCGCTCCGCGGTCCCGGAGGACGGCGATGTCGGGGATCATGGGGATGTAGAGGTAGACGGTGGAGGCCATGAGGTAGGCGCTGATGGAGGTCACGTCCCACAACAGAGGCGACTGCAGGCGCCCCGACGTGAAGATGTTTAGCATCCGGTCGGGTCGCCCCAGATCGAGAACGGGGTGGAATCCACCGATCGCCAGAACGATGACGGTGATGACCTCGGCCATGCGGGTGATGGGCCGGCGCCATTCCGCCTTCGAGAGTCTCAGGATGGCCGAGATCAAGGTTCCGGCGTGGCTGATGCCGATGAAGAAGACGAAGTTGACGATGTAGAAGCCCCAGG
The DNA here is from genome assembly GCA_964539125.1 of uncultured Thermoanaerobaculia bacterium. GTDB lineage: Bacteria > Acidobacteriota > Thermoanaerobaculia > Multivoradales > DATKCC01 > CAVUBL01. Next base: position 8,460 of record CAZIIB010000032.1, read on the forward strand.
TCACCGGCTGGTTGAGGCCGGTGACCCGGAGGCCGTAGAGGAGCTGGCGGCCGAACACGACCCAGGCGCCCAGGATCACCAGGGCCAGGAGCGTGAAGGTGACCCGGAAGCGAAGGCCGGACTCCTCGATGGGGCGGAGCAGATCGCTGGTGTCGATCTCGCCCGCCTCCGGGCGGTTGGCTGGGACTCGGGTCGTCATCCTCGAGCTCATCGCTCACCTCGGCGCGGCGGGCCGGTCAGTCCTTCTTCGCCAGGTAGAAGACCTTGGGCCGGGTCCCAAGGTTTTCGTGAGGGCGGAACGCGCGCGGACCGCGCGACAGCTGGCTGACCCGGCTCTGCGGGTCGTCGAGGTCGCCAAAGACGATGGCGCCCGCGGGACAGCTCTCGGCGCAGGCCGTCGTGACGTCGCCGTCGGCGAGCTCGCGCCCGGCCGCCCGGACGTCCTCCCGGGCCTGCTGGATCCGGTGGTGACAGAAGGTGCACTTCTCGACCACGCCCTTGGGACGAAGCGAGACGTCGGGGTTGACCTTGCGCTTCAGCTCGCCGGGCCACCGGGGGGCGTACCAGTTGAAGACCTTCGCGTTGTACGGGCACGCCGCCATGCAGTAGCGGCAACCGATGCAGCGGGCGTAGATCTGGGCGACGATCCCTTCGTCGCTCAGGTAGGTGGCGTGCACCGGGCACACGCGGACGCAGGGCGGGTTGTCGCACTGCACGCAGAGCTCCGGGGTGTACTGGACCTCGACCTTCTCCGGAAGCCCCGAGACCACGGGCGCGATGCGCAGCCAGTGGAAGGCCCGGCTCATCCCCTCGGCCTGCTCGGCACCGACGGCGGCCAGGTTGTTCTCCTGGTGACAGGCCGCCATGCACGTGCCGCAGGCCGTGCAGCGGTCGAGATCGATCACCATGCCCCAGCGTGCCATCAGGCGATTCCCTCCGCGAGCGGCGCCGGTCCGCCATGGCGCCGGCGCTCGAGGAGTCGGACCCGCACCCGGGTGGGGGCCGGCGAGAGCTCACCCGAGAGCGGGTCCTCGACGCCGGCCACGACGTCGAGCGGGTTGGCCCCGACCCCGGCGCCGACTCCGGCAAGGCCTCGGTGGCCGAGTCCCAGCGGCAGGTGGGCGACTCCGGCGACGGCGCCCGGCCTCACCCGCACCACCGCCTCGATCGCGGCGCCTCCCTGCGCTTCCAGCGAGACCCGGTCACCGTCCGCCAGGTGCAGCTCGCGAGCGGTCTCGGGAGAGAGCTCGGCCCAGGTCTCCCACCCCGTGAGCACCGGGTAGCCGAACATCTCCAGGACCATGGGTGAAACCGCCGCCAGCGAGCCACGCGCGGTCATGGGACGGAAGGGCACCGCCAGCACGTCGCCCTCGCCGGGGGTGAGCGGCGGCTCGAAGTGGGGCAGACACGCCTCGTCCAGGTCGGCTACGAGCCCGAGGGCGGCGATGCCCCGGGTCAGGGCCTCGTCGCTCTCTGCCGGCACCTCGCCGCCGGCGGCTCCCAGCTCCCGAAACCGTTCCTCGAGGGCGCTCGAATGGAACTCGAAGCGCCCCGAAGGCGTGGCGAACAGGCGAGCCTTGTCGTGGTGCGGGAGCTCGGGGTTCCACCATCCCCCCTCGCGCGCCAGATCGGCCCAGAACGTCTCCGAGCTGCCCTGCTCGAGGAAGCGCCAGCCGCGCTCCTCCAGGTAGTCGACCCAGGCCTCCTCGAAGGAGCCGGAGATCACGGTTCCCTGGCCCGACGTCACGAGCCCCTCGATGCGGTGGCGGAGGTACGTCTCGTAGGCCTCCCACGGCAGGGCGGCGTCGACCGGCGCGCCCACGCGGCGGGCGAGATCGAGGAGCACGTCGCCGGGATGACGGCCGCCGAACAGGGGCTCCACCACCGGGTGGGCGAGACCGAGGACGCTGAAGGGTACGGTGGCCGGGGTGGTGAACGCCTCCCAGGTCTCGAGGAAGACCGGGCTCGGCAGCACCAGATCGGCGACCGCCGCCGCCGTGTCGTCGACGAACGGTGTGCACACCACGACCAGAGGAATCCGCTCCATCGCCGGGCGCAACCGGTCGGCCGCCGGGCTCTCGTAGAGCGGGTCGCCCCCCGACACGACGAGCACTTCAACCGGAGTCTTCGCGCCGTCCGAACCCGCGATCAGCGCGGCCACGGGGTCGACCCCGAAGGCCGAGCTTCCCGGGCGCGGCGCGAAGAGGTCGTGCTCCTCGCCGGCCGCCGGCTCCGGCAGTGGTTCCAGGGGGGTCAGGGGAATCGGCGGCCCCAGGGCCAATCCACCGGGACGCTCGAAGCTCCCCAGGAGCGCGTTGAGAGCGTGGACCGCCATCGCCGTCCAGCTCGCGTTGGAGCCGCAAGCCGCCTCTCCCCCCACCAGGGCCACCGGTCTGCCGGCGCGGGCCAGGCGCCTTCCGAGCTGGATGATGCGCGCCGGGTCACAGCCGCAGAGCCGTGCCGCGCGATCCGGGTAGTAGCGCTCCAGGAGGAGACGGCGGAAGCCCGTTCGCCGCCGCCCCCGGCGGTCGGTCCAGTCCTCGAAACCCGCCGTGTGCTCGGCCACGAAGCGACGGTCGTACCGGCCCTCGCGCACCAGCACGTGGGCGATCCCCAAGGCGAGGGCGCCATGGGTCCCGGGCCGGACGGCGACGCGCTCCTCGGCCTTGCTGCTGCTCGGGGACATCCGCGTTCCGACGTGAATCAGCGCCGCCCGCTCGCCGGTGTCACGGGACCCCACCAGGGCGGAGATGGCGTGGACCGGCGCCGGCCCGTCCTCGAACAGGTCGAGGCCGAAGGAGAGGACGAGGTCGGCCCGCGCCAGATCGATTCCCGGAAGCGCGTCGAGCCCCTGCATGAGGCGGTAGGGAACGGCGGCGGCTCCGTGGGGTCCCGCCAGGTTGGCAGAGCCGAGGGCGTGGAGAAAGCGACGGGCGAGGTCGAGCCAGAGGTGGTCCGGCTCTCGCGTGTACAGCGCGACCCGGTGTCCCTCTCCCTCGGCGACCAGGCGCCGCAGCCGGCCGGCGATCTCGTCGAGCGCCTCGTCCCAGCCCACCGGATGGAGCGCGCCGTCGGAGCCGCGGCGCAACGGCGTCTGGAGGCGGCCGGGTGCGTACAGCACCTCGAGGGCCCCCTGCCCGACCGGACACAGCCCGCCCCGGTTCAGGGGGTGCCGAGGGTTGCCCTTGACACCCACCGGCAGACCGTCCACCAGCCGGACGGTGAGCCCGCACCGCCCCTCGCACAGCCCACACACCGTCTGGGCGAAGCTCTCGATCCCCGGACCGCGCTGGGCGAGCGCCACCAGATCGTCGGGGACGAACCAGTCGTCGAGGCAGCCGCCGAGGCCCACGGCGCCGGCCGTGACGCCCAGGAGCTTCAAGAACTCGCGGCGAGCGATGATCATCGGCGGCCTCGTCCTTGCGCCCGGCCCCGTCCGGCAGCCCTATCGATGGCACGCGATGCAGTCATGAGTGACTCCCTCTCGGTCGTGACAGTCGATGCACGCGTCCATCGTGATGCGCACCGCCGGCCGGGTGACCGGCTGCGTCTGCTCCGCCATGGGGCCGTGGCATCGTTTGCATTCGATGCCGCCGAGCGCCGCGTGGCGGCGGTGCGAGAAGTAGACGTGGTCGGGTACGCGATAGACCTTGCGCCACGGGATGGGCTTGCCCGACTCCACGTAGGCGATCAGCTTCTTCTCCTCCGCCGAGTCGGTGAGAGGCTCCACGTGGCACTCGCCGCACACCTCGATGTTGGGGATGGTGGCCCGGGCGCCGGTGAGCACGTAGCGGTGACAGTCGGTGCAGTCGAGGGAGAGCTCGTCGACGTGGAGATGGTGGTTGAAGGCGATGGGCTGGGTCACCGGCCGGCCCGCGAGAGGGCTGAAGAGACCCGCCGCGACCAGGAGCGTCGCGCCGACGAGGAACAGCCCGACCTGACGGCTCCTGCGCCGACCGCCTCCCCGGCCGGAGCCGGACCCGCTGTCGCCGGCCCGGACCGTCCCTGTCTCCCGCGTGGAATCGCTCACCGTTCGCTCTCCCCGCGAAGGTGTCAGTGGACCAGCCGCTCCGCTTCGGTGAGCTGGATCTTGAGCTCCTGCGTCTTCAGGACCATGGGGGAGTAGACGTAGGTCAGTCGGGCGCGCACGGTGGCCTGCCCCGGAGGCAGCGCGAAGACGAACCGCTCGCGCCGTCGCTCTCGCGGCTTGATGCGGTTGTCGTCGAGCACGCTAGCGCCGAGGAGCATGGCTTCGGCATCGGTGGTCAGTACCCTCCCCTTCTCGTCGCCGACGACCTTGCGGTACCGACGCTCCTGGGTCAGCTGGCGATTCCCGGACTCGGCCTCGACCGAGAGGACGACCTGGCGGGTCGGGATGCCGGTCGGGACGCAGTGCCCTGAGCCCACGTTCTCCACCTCCACCTCGACCTCGAGGCCGCGCGCCGAGCGCTGGGCGCGCACGATGTGGACCGCCAGGGCGCCGCGAAGCTGACCGGTGTCATGGATCAGGTCGTGGAGATGAAAGCTCGTGTCGCCCTTCTTGAAGTCCGCCCGCACCACTCGTCCCGGAGAGAGCACCATGTGGCAGCTCTGGCACTGGACGCCTTCCTGGGCGTAGGGCCCGAGGCGCCACTCGTCGTAGGTGCTCATGAGCACGAGGCCGGCCGGGGTCACGTAGGTGTGGCAGCCTCCGCAGAACGCCGCAGTGCCGTGAAGCTCCGAGTAGGCCACCTTGTGGGCCGGTGACTCGACGTTCTTGAGCACGCTCCGCTTGGTCAATCCCGGGGCCACCGAGAAGGGCTTGCTGCGGCCATCGAGGTGCACCGCGGTCACCGTGTGGCAGAAGTCGCAGGTCACGCCCTCCCGGGTGATCCCCTGCTCCAGGTCGTAGTCCGCGTTGGACTGGGTCAACGGGGCGTGACACCTCAGACAGATGTGCTTGGCGTCGTCCCCGGCCAGCTTGAGGGCCTGCATGAAGGCCGCGTCGAAGATCGGGTCGCTCAGGGAGAAGGCGTGCATGCTCTTCTTCCAGGAGGCGTAGATGTCGACGTGGCACCCGCCACAGACCCGGGAGTCGGTATAGCCGTCGGGGTTGATCTCGCCCTTCAAGCGGTCGCTGGATGCCGGGGCCGGCCGGGGTGTCTGGGTGGGCGCCGAGGAGCCGGCGACCGCGCCGCCACCGGGTTCTGCCACCGTCGGCTCCTCGCCCCGGGCGAACGCGCCGCTTGCGCTCACGGTGAGGGCCGCCGCCACGAGGCCGGCGGCACCTGCCACGGCGATGGCCAGAAGGAGGGTGCGTGGAGATCGGTGCTCTGCGGGTACGCTCATGTCGTCCTCCCCGCAGGAGCCGGGAATCGAATGCCCGCTTGCGCCCGCCCGGTGCTTCGTTCCCGGGACCCGCTCACGGATGCTGCTACTCGATTTTGTTAGTACCGTGACTGCCTAAGGAGCAGAGTTCAACACCCGCCGGGGTGGTCTCGGGACCGCCTGGAGGAGGGGTGAGCCTCCTACCCCCGGGGGTGGCTCGCGGAGCCCGCCGGAGCGGCGAGCGAGTGTCGCGAGCTACAGCTCGACCTGGGAGCCGAGCTCGACCACCCGGTTGGGGGGCAGGTGGAAGTAGGCGGTCGCGCCCTGGGCGTTGCGCGACATCAGGACGAAGAGCTTCTCGCGCCAGAGCGCCATGCCCGGTTTTTCGGTGGCGATCAGGTGCTCCCGGCCCAGGAAGTAGCTCGCCTGGTTCGGGTCGACGTCGAGCCCCTTGCTCTTCGCCAGGCGGAGGATCCGCGGCACGTTGGGGCTCTCCATGAAGCCGTAGCGAGCGATCAGGCGGTAGAAGCCCTCGCCCAGGTCGAGCACCTCGACCCGCTCCGGCGCGGGGATCGTGGGCACGTCCTCGTTGGCGATGGTGAAGAGCACCACCTGTTCGTGCAGCACCTTGTTGTGCTTGATGTTGTGGAGCAGGACCACCGGGATGCCCTCCGGGCTGCTGGTCAGGAAGATCCCGCAACCGGGCACCCGCGGCAGCTTCTCGATGCCGCCGTCGATCAGGAACCGGTTCGCGTCCAGCACTTCGGCCTGCAGGCGCGAGCGGAGGATCTTGCGCCCGGTCCGCCACGTGGTCATGAGGGTGAAGATTCCGGCCGCCACCAGGAGCGGGAACCAGCCGCCCTGGGCCACCTTCACCATGCTGG
>CAZIIB010000033.1:0-14260 GCA_964539125.1 uncultured Thermoanaerobaculia bacterium
CGCCTCGGCACGGCCCGCGCTCGGCCAGGTCCGGACTCCGCGGAGCCACCGAGTGCGCGGTCCGAGACGCCCCCTGGACGGGCGCCCTCCACCCGGCCCTCCGGGGTCGAACTCCCGGACGACAGCCCCGCCGCCGTGGGATGGAGGAGGGGAATCGGCGAGGTCGGGCTCCGCGGTGCGCGGTCCGTGACGCTTCCCGGATCGAGGAGCGCTTCCAGATCTCCTTCTGGCATGCCCTGATCGTCCAGGCGGCGCGGGCGGCCGGGGCCGGCACCCTCTACACGGAAGAGCTCAGCTCGGGCCAGTCCTACGGCTCGGTCCAAGCGATCAACCCCTTCGATTGAGGGCCGTCGGCGCCCGGCTTGGCTTTCCGCTCCCACCGGGAGAGAATCCCCGCCGGGGGGCCGCCTTGGAACGCAAGATCGGGATCTACGTCGACGTCGAGAACATCACCATGAACGGTGGGCGGGGAATGCAGTACGACGTGCTGCGCCAGTTCGCCTGCCGGGGCGGCGGCGACCCGGTCCGGATGAACGCTTACGTGCGCTTCGACGAGGAGCGGGCGAAGTCGGGCGATCCGACCTACGAACGGGTGCTGGAGTTCCACTCGCGCCTGCGCGACAGCGGCTTCAAGGTGGTGGAGAAGCCGATCCGCTGGTTCCGGGACTCGGCGGGGGAGCGCTACGGCAAGGCCAACGCCGACCTGGACATGGCGGTCGACATGCTGCTCCAGTCCGAGCGCCTGGACCGGGTGCTCCTGGTGTCGGGCGACGGCGACTTCGTCAAGGTGGTCGAGGCCCTGCAGAACCGGGGCCTGCGCCTGGAAGTGGTGGGCTTCGACAACGTCTCGCTCGCCCTCCAGAACCAGGCGGACCTGTACCTCTCGGGCTACCTGATCCCGAACCTTCTGCCCATCGCCGTGCACGACGGCGACGAGCGCAAGCCGTGGGGAGAGGAGGGGGCGCGGGTGCGGGGGACATGCCACTGGTTCGACCAGGCCAAGGGGTACGGCTTCGTCCGCTTCCTGGCGGAGATCAGCGACCGCCTGTGGACCCTGGACTCGCGCCTCCCCGAGTCCCCGTACCGCACCGCCTTCGTCCACGCCAGCGCCTTCGGTCGGGAAGGCCTCGAGCGCGAGCTGCCGAACCGGGAGCTTGTCCTCGAGTTCACCCTTCACGCCGGCGACCGCGGGATGGCCGCCGAGGACGTCACCGTGATCAACGAGTTCTGATGCGGGAGCTTCTCCTCCGCCGCCGGATCGAGTTCGCCGATACCGACATGGCCGGGATCGTCCACTTCGGGCGGTTCTTCGTGTTCATGGAGACGGCGGAGCACCGGTTTCGCGACGAGCTCGGCTTCCCGGTCGACCGGGACCGGGCCGACGACGGGACACCCCTCACCTGGCCCCGGGTCTCGGCGAGCTGCGACTACCGCTCGCCCGCCCGCTTCGGCGACGAGCTCCAGATCGGCGTTCGGGTGGTGGAGAAGGGGAGGAGCTCCCTGACGTTCGCCTTCACCTTCGCCCACGACGGCCGGACCGTCGCCGAGGGGCGGGTGACCTCGGTCTGCTGTCGCCTGAGCCCCGAGCTGCGGGCGGTGCCCATCCCGCTCGCCCTGGCCGCCGCGATCGAGGTGCTGCCCGAGCCACCCACTCCTTGAGCCGGTAGACGAGCACCCGCCATGCCCGATCCGAGCGATGCGGTCACCGCCCACCTGGTGGACGCGAGCCCCTACATCTTCCGCGCCTACTTCTCCCTGCCCGACTCCATCACTGACCCCGGGGGCCGTCCGGTCCACGCCGTCTACGGCTTCGCCTCCTTCCTGATCAAGCTGGTCGAGGACGAGGCGCCCACCCACCTGGCCCTCGCCTTCGACCGCAGCCTGACCTCGAGCTTTCGCAACGAGATCCACCCGGCCTACAAGGCCAACCGCGAGCTGCCGCCACCCGAGCTCGAAGCGCAGCTCGACGATTGCTACGAGCTGGCGCAGGCCTTCGGCGCGGCCACCTTCATCGACGACCGCTATGAGGCCGACGACCTCATCGCCGCCCTCGTCGCCGGCCTCGAGGCCGAAGGCCACGGTGCCGTCATCGTCACCTCGGACAAAGACCTGGCCCAGCTCGTGACCGAGCGGGTGAGCCTCCTCGACTTCGCCCGCGGCGAGCGCTACGGGCCGCCGGAGGTGGAGGCGAAGTTCGGCGTGCGGCCGGAGCAGATCCCCGACTTCCTGGGCCTGGCCGGCGACAGCGTCGACAACATCCCGGGTGTCCCGGGCGTGGGCAAGAAGAGCGCCGCGGCCCTGCTCTCGGCCTGGAGAAGCCTGGAGGGTATCTACGAGCACCTCGACGAGGTCCCCGGCCTGCCCGTACGGGGCGCCCGCTCCCTCGCCCGCAAGCTCGAGGCGGGCCGGGAAGCCGCGTTCCTCTCGAAGCGGTTGGCTACCCTGGCGTGGGAAGCGCCGGCCGCGGTGGACCTGGCCGAGCTGGCCTACCGGGGTGCCGACCCCGCGCTCGTCGACCCCCTCTTTCGACGCCTCGGGTTCGAGCGGATCCGGGAGCGGATTCCGCGGTGGGAGAGCTTTCCAGCGGCCTGAGCCAGCTACCTTCCAGATCCTAGCGAAAGCGGCACCATGGGGTAGAGTCAGTGCTCGACGGTCTGCAAAAAGTCATCCGGAGTTCGCGGAACTCAAGGAACATGACCGAAGTGCCGATCACGAGAAGAACAGTAATCCGCCAGCCAGCCCGAGTAGGTGGACCATGACCAAGTCGATCGGTTCGGACTGGCCCTATCCTGGTGCCCGCTGGTGGAAGGTGGATTTCCACGTTCATACGCCCGTCTCGAAAGACACGAGGGAGTGGCAAAAGGCCATCGGTACCCAGGACGAGGTCACGCCCGAGAGGTGGCTACTTGAGTGCATGGGGGCCGGGCTCGATTGCGTGGCCGTTACCGACCACAACACGGGTGTGTGGACCGATCGTCTCAAGGCAGCGTACGCCGATCTCGAGGCGAACCAGCCCAAGGGTTTTCGGCCCCTTCATCTGTTCCCGGGCGTCGAGCTGTCCGTGAACGGCGGTTTCCACCTCCTGGCCCTCTTCGACTTCGAGAAAACCTCCTCCGATATCGACACGCTGCTCGGCGCCGTGGAGTACGAGGGGACGAAGGGCAACAGCGATGGGGTGACCCGCAAGTCCGCCGTCGAAGTCATTGAAAAGGTGCTGGCCGCAGGAGGCCTGCCGATTCCAGCCCACATCGACGGCGTCAAGGGTCTGTTGCGTGTGCCATCTGCGGAATCAAACCAGACCGCCTTGGACGTTGGCACTGTCCAACAGGTGTTGAGATGTGACGAGATCTTGGCAATGGAGGTCGTCGACCCGGGAGTGCGGAAACCGGAAGCGTACACGAGCTCTGGGAGGACATGGACCGAGATTCTTGGCTCAGATTGCCATGGCTTCAGGAACGGTAGCCTCGGCTCACGGTTCACTTGGGTGAAGATGGAGCTGCCTTCACTTGAAGGGCTTCGGCTTGCGCTCCTGGACGGGGAGCGTTTCTCGATTTGCCGCAGCGACGCTCCCGAGCCGTTCAGGCCAGAGGACTTGCCGGAGCATCTCATCGAGTCGATTCGCATCGCCGACGCCCAGTTCATGGGCCGGGGTGCCGACGCAGCCGCGGAGCTTCGCTTCAGCCCGTGGTTGAACGCGCTGGTGGGAGGTCGGGGCACGGGGAAATCTACGGTCATCCACTTCCTGCGCCTCGGCTACCGTCGCGGTGAAGAGCTCGATCCCCTCGGTGATGAGAGCGAGACACGGCGGGTCTTTAAGCGATTCGACCGTGTACCGCGATCCCGCGACGATTACGGTGGTCTACTCCCCCAGACCGAAGCCCTCCTAACGGTGCGGCGTGACGGTGTGCGCCATCGCATTCGCTGGCGACAAGATGGGACGGGACCTGTGGTGGAGGAAGAAGCGAACGGCGAGTGGCGCCAATCGACGAGTCAGCAGATTACCCCCGACCGCTTCCCAGTCCGGTTGTTCAGCCAGGGCCAGATCGCGGCGCTGGCGGGCGAGAGCCAAGAAGCGCTCCTCGGAGTGATCGACGAGGCCGCGAAATGCGGCCGGCAGAAGGAAGCCATCGAGGAGGCCAAGCGGCGCTACTTCGCCCTGCGATCGCAGATCCGGGAGCTCGAAGGCAAACTCAAGGACCGCGACAGACTGGCTGTCGAGCTCGAAGACGTGGAGAGAAAGCTCCACTACTTCGAGGAGGCGCATCACGCGGATGTCCTCAAGATGTACCAGTTGCGCACTCGCCAGGAGCGAGAGATCCGGCGGCAGATCGCCGCGGCGGCCGCCGTGGCTGGAAGGGTCGAGGGCCTCGCTTCCGAGATCGCACCGGAGGATTTGCCGGAGCGGCTTTTCGACTCCGAGCGGGAGGAAGACCGAAATGCGCAAGCCCTGGTGGAACGCCTCCACAGGGCGATTCGCCAGGCGGCCGAAGCTCTCGATGAGGCGGCTCGTCAGTTGCGCGACGCTGCGCAGCGAGAGAGTAATGGGTTGGAAGCCAGCTCCTGGCAGTCGGAGGTCGACGCAGCGAAGGACGCCTACGACGAGCTCGTCTTTACGCTTCGCGAACAAGACGTCGCAGACCCGAGCGAGTACGGGAAGCTGGTCCAGGATCGGCACAGGCTCGAGCAAGAGAAGGAACGTTTCGAGTCCCTTCGCGAAGAGCGCGCTCGGCTTTTCACCGAGGCAGGAGCTCAGCGAGAGCGGGTGCTCGAGCAGCGGCGAGAGCTCAGCGCCAGCCGTGCTCAGTTCCTGAGTACCTCTCTTCGCGACAATCCGTACGTCCGAATCGAGCTCGTGTCCTACGGTCGCGACTGGCGGCAGATGGAACGGTCACTTCGGGAGGTCTTGGAGGTCATGGACGACCGGTTCGCGGATGACATCTGTAAACTTGAAGAGGATTTCCCGAGCTCAGGGCTGGTCGCAGAGCTCGTCGCCGCCGCAAATCGCCGGGCAAAGTGGAGTGCAGCAGAGCCGAGTCAGCGAGGCGATGGGGATCCCATGGAGGTCGAGCTCGCCTCGATGAAGCGACGGGTCGAAGCTGCCTGCGAGGGGCTGGGTAGGTTCGGTGGCCACTTCAACAACTACCTCGAACGGGAGTGTGAGCGAAAACCGGAGCTTCTCGACCGCTTCTTGACGTGGTTTCCGGAGGATTCACTGAAGGTGGAGTACAGCCGGACAGGCGACGGCCGAGAGTTCCGGCCCATCGAGCAGGGTTCTGCAGGACAGCGGGCGGCGGCCATGCTTGCTTTCCTGCTCGCGCATGGCGAGGAGCCCCTGGTTCTTGATCAGCCAGAGGACGACCTCGATAACCACCTCATCTACGACCTCGTCGTGCGACAGATCAGGGATAACAAGCGGCGCCGCCAGATCATCGTCGTCACCCACAACCCGAACATCGTCGTCAACGGCGATGCCGAGATGGTCCATGCACTGAGCTTCGCGGGAGGCCAATGCCGGGTGACCCAGCAGGGCTCGCTCCAGAAAGTGCCCATGCGCGACGAGGTTTGCCAGATCATGGAAGGCGGGCGCGAGGCTTTCGAGCGGCGCTATCAGCGCCTCGGGCGAGAAGTGTAGCCATGTTCGATAACCTCAGGGATCTTCTAGAGGCCATCCGGCTGGGCGAGGACTCATTCCTCGAGCTCAAGGAGGTCCGTTTCTCGGGCCGGCGAGTCAGCTCGCCTAGCCGCGACGCCCTTGCCGATGAGTTGGCTGCCTTCGCCAACCGGAGCGGTGGTACTTGCGTGTTGGGCGTCGATGACTCGACCCGAGAGATCATGGGAATCCCAGAGGAGTACTTGGACGCTGTAGAGAGCCTGGTTCGCGAGATCTGCAACGACTCGATTAACCCTCCCCTGGTCGTAGACATCAGGCGCCTACTCCTGCCGGCGACGAGTGGTGAAGAGCTCCCTGTTCTCCGGATCGACGTGCCACAGAGCCTCTTCGTTCATAGAAGCCCCAGCGGGTACTTCTACAGGATCGGGAGCTCGAAGCGCGAGATGACGCCGGACTACCTCGCCCGTCTTTTCCAGCAACGCAGTCAGGTGAGGCTGATTCGGTTCGACGAACAAATCGTCCCGCGGGTGGCCTTGGACGATCTCGACCCGGAACTCGTCGATCGGTTCCGGACTCCGCAGACGAGCGATGACCGCCCAACCCTCCTTCGTAAGCTCGGGATGGCCCGAGAAAATGCTGACGGAGAGCTGCAGCCGTCGGTGGCCGGCGTCTTGGTCGGGGCGGCCCACCCCGAGAGATGGATGCCAAGCGCGTACATCCAGGCCGTGGCCTATCGGGGGACAGGGCTGCCTGCTGCCGAGGACCTCGCCGGATACCAGCTCGATGCGAAGGACCTCACCGGTCCCCTCGACGCCCAAGTGGCAGAAGCCTGCCGCTTCGTCGCCCGCAACATGCGGGTCGAGGCGTCGAAGAGCGGCGGTCGGAAGGACCTACCCCAATACGACATGGTTGCAGTGTTTGAGGCTCTGGTCAACGCAGTGGCGCATCGTGACTACTCCATCGAGGGCTCGAAGATCCGCCTCCGGCTGTTTGCGGACCGTCTGGGGCTCTACACACCCGGTGGTCTCCCCAACACGATGACCGTCGAAAGCCTCGCTTTCCGCCAGGCGAGCCGGAACGAGACAATCACGAGTCTTCTCGCCAAGTGCCCGGTTCCCGCCGACATTCCGGGCCTAGAAACATCCCGGGCAGCAATGATGGATCGCCGGGGAGAAGGGGTCGCCCTCATCCTCGACCGAAGTGAGCGGCTCTCGGGCAAGCGGCCGCTCTACGAGCTTCCGGACGAGTCGGAGCTTCGACTGACCATCTTTGCTGCCAGGATTACCCCCGAGATTGCTCCGAGCCTGCCATGAGCTCCAACGGAGCCGCGCTCTCTCGCGAGCTCTTTCCTCCGCCTTCTCCCTGGGGCGCCGTCGTCGGTTTCCCGCGCTCGGTCGCTGCGCCCAGGCGGTAGCAGAGCCAGGCGAGGAGGAGACCGGCGTAGCCGTCCACGGCGTAGTGCCAACCGGTCAGGATGGAGGCGATCAGAGTGAGCAGGGTCCCGATCACGAACGGCACGAAGAGCAGACGCGCCCGGCGCCGCCCCCACAGCGCGAACAGCCAGTGGGCGCCCACGTGGAGGCTCGGCATGGCCGCCACCCCGAGGGTGGGATTGAACTCCTTCAGCCCGCCGGTGCGCCCGGCGACGATCCGCTGGTAGTTCTCCCAGAGGCCGATCTGGGCCGACCGCGCCCGGGGCATCTGATCCATCAGGTCGTGCCACACCTGGGGGAAGGCGTAGATCGGACCCAGGGCCGGCACGGCCATGTAGAGCCAGGCTCCCAGGGTCCAGAGGAAGACGCAGGAGGCCATGAACCGTCGCCGCACGAGCTCGCCCGGCATGGCGGAGAAGAAGGCCATGGTGTAGAAGACCGTCGTCACCCAGAGGCCGTACCAGCGGTCGAGCAGGCCGAGGATCGGGGAGCCCTGGAACGCCTGGCTGACGAAGATCGAGGGCGAGAGGCCGAAGTGGAGGAGGACGTCGAGGCTCCAGAGCTGCCGGTCCCAGAGCCTCTCGTTGATCAGGGGCACCGAGATCTTCACCCAGAAGTACATGTAGGTCATGAGCATCGCGGCGACCCACATGCGTAGCCAGAGGACCATCCACGGAACCGACGCGATCCGCCGCAGGTAGTCGCGGAGCGACCTCCGCGTCACCAGGCGGTAGAGCACCTGGAGGCCGATGCCGCCGAGCAGGGCCCGCGGCAGGAGTGGCACCATGGGGTAGAGGGTGTACTCCACCGTCCGCCAGTCGATCCGCAGCCGGTGGTAGCGGAGGAAGAGCACCGCGATCGCCAGCACCACCGCGGTGTAGACCTCGAAAGGGTAGAAGATCCAGAGCTTCCCGCCGCCGGCCGGGGCCTCGGCGTCGTCTTCGTCGGCCGGCCCGCCCGCAACCCGAGCCTCGGTGGCCTCGGGGACCGGACGGAAGAGGCGGAGGAGACGGCTCATGGTGGAACGGGGTGCGGGCGACGGAGCGGGCCGGACGCCGGAGCTCGGAGCTTATCTCGTGCCGGCGGGCCACGGGGGCGAGACGGGCCGGGATACACTCCCACGGGATGGTCGATCCCCTCAACCTGGAGATCGCCCGACGCTTCGAGGAGCTGGGCCGGCTGCTCGAGGAGCAGGGCGCCAATCCCTTCCGGGTCCGGGCCTACCAGCGCGCCGCCGACACCCTGCGACGTCTGGAGCGGCCGGTGACGGAGATCCTGGAGCAGGAAGGGCTCGAGGGCCTCGTGCGCCTGCCGACGATCGGCGATCAGCTCGCCCGGGCGATTCGCCAGGTCGTGCGCAGCGGCCGGCTCCCGATGCTCGATCGCCTGCGCGGCGAGTCGGACCCGGAGGCGCTCCTCGCCTCGGTACCGGGAATCGGTCCGGTCCTCGCCGAGCGCCTCCATCACGAGCTCGACATCGACACCCTCGAGGGGCTCGAGGTGGCGGCGCACAGCGGCCGCCTGCGCGGCGTCCCCGGGTTCGGTGCCAAGCGGATCGCGGGCATCGTCGACACCCTGGCGAGCCGCCTCGGCCGCGCCCGGCGACGACCTGGCGAAGCCGGTCCGGGTCGGGCCGAGCCGTCGGTCGACGAGCTCCTGGACGTGGACCGGGAGTACCGGGAGAGGGCCGCGGCCGGCGAGCTCCGCAAGATCGCCCCGCGCCGCTTCAACCCGCGCGGCGAGGCGTGGCTTCCGATCCTCCACACCGCCCGCGGCGACCGGCACTACACCGCCCTCTACTCGAACACCGCCCGAGCGCACCGGCTGGGACGACAGCGCGACTGGGTGGTCCTCTACTTCACCGGCGAGCGAGACGGCGAGGGACAGCACACGGTGGTGACCGCCCGCGAGCCCGGGCCGCTCGAGGGCCGGAGGGTGGTCCGGGGCCGCGAGGCCGAGTGCCTCGAGCACTACCGGCACCGCGGCGGGAAGAGCTAACCCTCGGGCTCCTCCTCGCCCGCGGGCGGGGTCGGGCGCGGGCGGCTCAGGTCCAAACGGCGGTAGCCGCGGTTCCAGTAGAGAAGCGGTGGAGCTTCGGGCCGGGGAACGTGGGCGGCCTGGACCTCGCCGACGTAGATCGTGTTGGTCTCGGCCGCGTACCGGCCGTGGATCGTGCAATCCATCCAGGCCAGGGAATCCGCCAGGACCGGCGCCCCCGTCGTCGCCTGGCGCCAGTCGCCGACCGCGAAGCGATCCTCGTCCTTGACCCAGGCGAAGCGGTTGGAGAGCTCCACCTGCTCCTGGCGGAGGATGTTGACCGAGAACACGGCGCCGTCGCGCTCGAACAGGCGGTAGGCGCGGTGGCGGTGGTCGATGATCACCATGACCAGGGGCGGCTGCGGCGAGATCGAGGCGAAGGCCGAGACGGTCAGGCCGTGGACCTCGTTCCCCGCCCGCACCGCCACGATGGTCACGCCGGCGGGGAAGTGGCGCAGGACGGTGCGGAACTCCTCCGACGAGATCGCCACGCTCAGGCCCCTTCCTCTCCGGCCGCCAGCCGGATTCCCGCGTCCGACGCCTCGTCGATGGCGATCGAGGTCTCGCCCTGGAGCCATCCGAGGAGAGCCTCGCCGGCCAGGGCCCGGCGCCAGCCCGAGAGCACCGGCAACGGAGGCTCCCCTGAGCGGTCCCCTTCGACCCACCAGCGCACCAGCGCCTCGACCTCGTCCCGGGTGGCGACGAAGCGGGGCGCGATCCCCGCCTCCTTGGAGCGGGCGGTCACCAGCCCCGCCAGGAGGACGCTCCAGCTCCGCGCCCGGTCCGGCAAGGGGCGGTCCCGGGCCTCGCCCGCCGGTGCGGTGCGCGATCCGTCCCGCACCGCCCGCAGGATCTCCGCGCCGTGGTGGTGGACCGTGCCGCCCTTGACTCCGCGGATCGCGCGGAGCTCGCGCTCGTCGGAGGGCACGCGCCGGGCGACCTCGATCATCGAGCGGTCCTGGAGGATCCAGGAGGGCGGGCGGTTCTCCTCGAGCGCCAGGCGCTCCCGCCAGGCGGCCAGCGCCTGGAGCGCCCCGAGGGCCCTGCCGCGCAGCCGGTTCCACCCCTTGACCCGCCGGTACATCTCCTCGGGCGGGGTGCGACTCGCCGCGCTCGCGGCCAGCCGTTCGGCCTCCTCTTCGACCCAGGCAAGGCGGCCGGCCTCTTCCAGGCGACGACGGAGCTCGGGCCAGGCGGCGGCGAGGTAGCGCACGTCGTCGAGGGCGTAGCGGAGCTGCTCCTCGGAGAGGGGCCGCCGGCACCAGTCGGTGAACTGGGCACCCTTGTCGAGGGTCACCCCGAGCAGGGAGGAGACCAGGCCGGCGTAGCCGATCTGGTCGCCCAGACCGAGGAACGCCGCGGCGATCTGGGAGTCGTAGACGTTGCGCCCGGCGAGGTCGAAGCGCTGTGCGAGGAGCGCCAGGTCCGCCTGCGCGGCGTGGAAGATCGTCTCCACTGCGGGATCGGCCACCGCCTCGAGCACCGGGCGCGGGTCCGCGGCCAGCGGGTCGATCGCCGCGAGGTTCGGCGCCCCGGGATCGCCCCATGCCACCTGGACAAGGCAGAGCTCGGGAACGTAGCGGCTCTCCGAGACGAACTCGAAGTCGAGGCAGAACGCGCCGGCGCGGCGCACCGCGTCGCCCACCTGCCGGGCTCGGGCACTGTCGGTGATCGGCTCGCTCATGGGCGGTCCATCAATCCCGTTCGAGATACGTGTATCCCGCCAGTCCCTTCTCGTACATCTCGAGCAAGTGCCGGGACTCCTCGAGCGTCATGCGTCGGGCCCGGAGCGCTTCCTCGCTGGCCCTCCGGATCCGCGCGAGCAGGTCGCGGCGGCTGAAGCTCACGTAGCGCAGGACGTCGGTCACGGTGTCCCCGGCCAGGACCTCGTCGATCCGGTAGCCCCCCGGACCCGCCTCGGGGTCGAGGGAGACGGTCACCGTGTTGGTGTCGCCGAAGAGGTTGTGCAGATCGCCCAGGATCTCCTGGTAGGCCCCGACCAGGAAGGCCCCGAGATAGTAGGGCTCGCCGGTCAACCGGTGGAGCTCGAGCACCGCCTTGCCGTCGGAGCGGTCGATGAAGCGGTCGATCTTGCCGTCGGAGTCGCAGGTGACGTCGGCGAGGATGCCGCGGCGGGTGGGCTCCTCGTCGAGGCGATGGATCGGCATCATCGGGAAGAGCTGGTCGATGGCCCAGAAGTCCGGACGCGACTGGAAGACCGAGAAGTTGCAGAAGTAGGTGTCGGCGAGCAGGGAGACGAGCTCCCCGAGCTCTTCGGGAGGCTCCTCGCCGGTGTCGACCAGGGAGCGGATCTTGCGGCAGACGGCCCAAAAGAGCTCCTCGGCGAGGCCTCGCTCCTCGAGGGGGAGGTGGCCGAGCGTGTAGAGGGCCCGGCTGTCGTCCCGGGCCGCCACCGCGTCGTGGAAGGCCTCGGCCAGATTGTCCGGGTGCGCCTCGTGGTAGGCGTCGAAGAGGTTGACCAGCGCCGGGCTCGCGTCCTCGGGCAGTCGGTCGGGGATCTCGCCGACCGAGAACTCGACCGCCCCCAGGACCTCGACCACGAGGGCGGCGTGGTGGGCGACCGCCGCGCGGCCCGACTCGCTGACCAGGATGGGGTGGGGGACCTCCCGCTGATCGCAGATCTCCTGGACGCCGTAGACCACGTCGTTGACGTACTCCTGGAGGGTGTAGTTCATCGACGAGATCTGGTCGCTCTGGGTGCCCTGGTAGTCGACTCCGAGGCCCCCGCCGACGTCGAGATAGCGCAGGCCGGCCCCCATGCGAACGAGGTTGACGTAGGTCCAGGCGGCCTCCCGGATCCCCTCCTTGAGCGATCGGATCGAGGAGATCTGGCTGCCCAGATGGAAGTGGAGGAGCTGGAACTGATCGAGCCGTCCCTCGCCGCGCAGGAAGTCGACCGCGCGCACCATGTCGGTGGCGGAGAGGCCGAACTTCGAGCGATCGCCCCCGGAGCCCTCCCAGTGGCCGGCTCCGCGGGTGGCCAGGCGGGAGCGGATGCCGATCAGCGGCTCGACCCCGAGGCTCCGGCTGACCTCGGCGATGAGGGGCAGCTCCGAGAACTTCTCGACCACCAGGGCCACCCGCCGGCCGAGACGGGAGGCGAGGAGGGCCGTCTCGACGTACTCCTCGTCCTTGTAGCCGTTGCACACGATCAGTGCCTCCGGGTCCTCCACGAAGGCCATGACGGCGAGCAGCTCGGGCTTCGACCCCGCCTCGAGCCCGAAGTGGTAGGGGCGGCCGTACTGGACCAGCCGCTCGACCAGATAGCGGTCCTGGTTGACCTTGATCGGGTAGACCCCGCGGTATTCCCCCCGGTATTCGTACTCGCGGATGGCGGCGGCGAACGCCTCGTTGAGCTCCAGGACGCGCGCTTCGATGATCTCGGAGAAGCGCAGGAGAAGCGGCGGCGCGATCCCGCGCCGGCGGACCTCGTCGACCAGCTCCTTGAGGTCGACGGAATCCGTCCCCGCCCCCCGCGGGTGGACCGACAGGTGGCCCCGGTCATTGACCGAGAAGTAGTCGTTTCCCCAGCCGGCGACGTTGTAGAGCTCCGCCGCGTCCTCCACCGTCCACTCGGTGGCCGCCTCCGCAACCTCGGGTGGCTCTTCCTTGACCGTCATCTCGACGTGAGATCTCCCGGAACGAGACGCCGGGCCTCGGACAGGGCCGAGCACCCGGCGTAAAGCACTTTACCACGCAGGTTTCCGGGCCTGCCGGCGGGAGCGGGTGAAGGCCCGGAACGGCCTCGGTGTGCGGGAGCGCACCACGGCCCGAGCTTGCGATCTCCGCAGTGTCTTCAATAGAGTCGAGCTACGATGTCGTCTTCTTTCGGGTCCGACCGCAAGTTGCCGGCCCCGCCGCCCCGACCCCTTCTCGGAGCGGGCTCCACCGAGGAGCCCGACGCGCAGGACGGCCTGGCCCTCCGGGAACGCAAGAAGCTCAGCCGGCCCCGCTTGTACAAGGTCCTGGTCCACAACGACGACTTCACGACCATGGACTTCGTGGTCGACGTCCTGGTGCGCTACTTCCGCAAGACGAGCGCGGAGGCCACCCGGATCATGATCGAGGTGCACCGGCACGGCCTGGGCGTGGCCGGAATCTTCACCTACGAGGTGGCCGAGACGAAGGTCGCTCAGGTGACCGCGGAAGCCCGCCAGCAGGGAATGCCCCTGCGTTGCACGGTGGATCCGGCATGAAGCTCTCCCCCGAGCTCCAGCTCTCCCTCTCGGCGGCGCTGATGGAGGCCGCCCATCGGGGCCATGAGTACGCGGGCCTGGAGCATCTCCTCTACTCCCTCCTCGAGGACGTGGTGACCCGCCGGGCGCTGCGCCGCGCCGGGGCCGACGTCGAGAGGCTGCGGCGGCGGCTCGAGGGGTTCCTGGAGGAGGAGCTCGACCGGTTGCCCGAGGGCGAGCGGGGCGAGCCTTCGACGACGCTCGCTTTCCAGCGGGTGCTGGCCCGCGCGGTCGCCCAGCGCCAGGGCGCGGGCAAGGACGAGGTGGCGGGCCCCGACGTCGTGGTCTCCATGTATGCGGAACCCGAGTCGTTCGCCGTCTACTTCCTGGAAGAGGAGTGGGTCGCCCGCCTCGACCTGGTGACCTTTCTGGCCCACGGCGTCACCGAGATCGACCCGGGGGATGATGGCTGGGATCCCGATCTCGACGAGGACGAGGAGCTGGATCTCGACGGGGAGGACGAGGCGGAGGACGACGAGGACGAGGAGGCGCAGGCGGGGCGCGACCCGCTGGCGGCCTTCACCCAGGACCTGACCGAGCTGGCCCGTCAGGGCGCCCTCGACCCGCTGGTGGGCCGTCACCGGGAGATCGACCGCACGCTCCACATCCTGGCCCGGCGCAAGAAGAACAATCCGATCTTCGTGGGCGACTCGGGCGTGGGCAAGACGGCGCTCGTGGAGGGGCTCGCGCGGCGGATCGCCTCGGGCGACGTGCCGCCGGCCCTCGAGGGGGCCTCGATCTACAGCCTGGACCTGGGCTCGGTGGTCGCCGGCACGCGCTATCGCGGCGACTTCGAGAACCGGCTGAAGGCCGTCCTGCGGGCCGTCACGAAGCGCGGGCGCGCCATTCTCTTCATCGACGAGATCCACACCCTGGTGGGCGCCGGCGCCGCCGGCAGCGGCACCATGGACGCCTCGAACCTC
>CAZIIB010000034.1:0-13971 GCA_964539125.1 uncultured Thermoanaerobaculia bacterium
CCACGGCGTGGGTGCGCGACATCCTCTACCTGGTCATCAACACCCGCTACACCCGACGCCGGCCGACCCTCTTCACCACCAACTACTACCTCGAGGCGCCGGCGCGGCCGGCGGTCGTCGGACGAGAAGCCGGCCGGGGCCTGGATCGCGGGCCCGATCCCCCGGCTCCCGCGGGCGGGACCGAGCGCTTTCCTCTCCTCGTCGAACGCATCCAGGCCCAGCTCGTGAGCCGCCTCTACGAGATGACCCAGGTTGTGGAGTTCGACCGAGTGGTGGACCACCGACGGGCGATCAAGATGCACCAGCACCAGTTCTCGGTATGAGGCGGACGGCGATCGAGTGCCTCCGGCGCGGGGCTCTGTCCACCCGCGCGAACTTCGGGCTCGTCTTCCTGGCGCTCCTCCAGAACCTGCTCTTTCTGGCGCTGATCGTCGCCTCGTTCGTGCCCTTCGTCATCGTCCTGGGTGGCCTCGCCGCGCTCCGCGGCGACGTTCAGGATCCCCGGGCGCTCGAGGGCTGGCTCGAGAACCTGTGGACGATCGCGGCGCAGCGGCTGCCCGCCCTCGGTCTCGGCCTGCTCGCTTCGCTGGTGATCGGCCTGGCGGCGGTGGCGCTCTGGGGTTGGTTCCAGGGCGGCATCATGGGGACCCTGGTGGCCGCCGAGCGCCAGGCCCACCCCCAGGCCCAGAACCGTCCGGCCGCGGCCGGCTGGTTCAAGACGCTCACCGGGCGCGACTTCGCGGGATGGGGCGGCCGCTACATGTGGCGCTACTTCTGGTTCTTCCATCTCTACGTCACCTCCGCGCTGGTCATCATCCTGCTCGCCCTGGTTCTCGCTCTGGGTATCGGCTTCGGGTACCAGAGCTGGGGCGCGGGGGCCGCCTTCGGGATCGGCTGCGGAGGTGCGTTGCCCTTCTTCTTCCTGCTCCTGGTCTTCGCTCTCTGGTACCTGGCCGCCCTGCCGGCGGTAGCGGTCGCCGACGGGCGGGTGGTCGGCGGTGCATCCCTGGGCCTGCACGTCGTCGGTCGCCGTCTCGGCGCTTCACTGCTCCTGTTCCTGGTTCTCCTGATCGTGAGCCTGGTCGTCGCCCTGGGTGCGATGGTGGTGCAGGGAACGGTCAACCTCCTCCTGCGCCAGCGCTTCGTGATCTGGGTGGCCCTGTACGGGGCCGTGGCGCTCCTCCAGTGGCTCGCGAGCAGTCTGATCAACGTCTTCGGGATGGCCTCGTTCACCTCCTTGGTGGTCTCCGAGGACCAGGAGGCCAGGGGGTGAAGGGCTGGTGGGGGGCGGCGGCGCTCGCCGGCGCGCTCGCTCTCCTGGCGACGGGCCTGTCCTGCTCCGCGGTCGCTCGGCACCCCGGCGCCCGGACGCCCGAAGCGGCGGCGCGCCCGCCGGCGCCCGCCGAGCGTCCGGCGCCGTCGGCAGCCGAGGTCCCGGAGGAGGAGTCGGGCCTCTCCGTTCCCGAGCCCCCGTTGCCCCGAGAGGGGGCCCCGGGCTCGGATTCGGCGCCTCCCGAGCCTCCCGCGCCCTCGGGGAGCGAGCGACGGGCAAACGTCGACGGCGGGCGGGTCCTGATCCGCGTGGGTCTGGCGAGCGATCTCGAGCAGGTCGCCCTGCCCTGCTGTGACGCGCAGGTCGGCCTGACGGTCGGAACCGCCTCGCAAACCCTGCGGGCTCCCTTCAGCGTCGAGCCTGCCGCCGGCTCGGTCCAGGCCGCGGAGCACCGGCTGCAGGTGGCAGCCTTGCACGACGAGCACCAGGCCGAGGAGCTGGGCGCCACCCTCTCGCGGAGCACCGGCTGGAGTGCGGACGCCCGGTTCGACGCCGCGAGCGGCCTCTACCGGGTGCGCCTGGGGCGCTTCGCGGACCGCGACCAGGCCGAGGCCGCCCGCCGGCGCCTCGCCGGTCTCGGCTACCCGGGCGCCTGGGTGGTCGAGGAAGGGGGCGGGCTGGTGGACCCGGCCCTCCGAGTGAGAACCGCCGATCGCTCCTTCCGAGTCTTCGGGCGCTGGGTGGCGGTGGAGAGCGCCGGCGGCGAGCCCCTCGCCGTCTCGGTGGACGGCCGGTCGGGGCGCTACCGCGGCCGCCTCCTGGTCTTTCTGAACGACCGCGGGAGCCTCAACCTGATCGACGAGCTACCGGTGGAGGAGTACCTGCGTGGCGTGGTGCCCGACGAGCTCGGCCCGGAGCTCTACCCGCGGATCGAGGCCCTCAAGGCCCAGGCGGTGGCCGCCCGGACGTACGCTCTGCGCCACCTCGGGGAGTTCGCACCGGAGGGCTACGACATCTGCGCCGGTCCCCGTTGCCAGGTCTACGGAGGGGTCGGAGCGGAGCACCCGCTCTCGGACCGGGCCGTGGCCGATACCGCCGGCCAGGTGCTGCTCTACGGCGATGAGCTCATCGAGGCGCTCTACAGCGCCACCTGCGGCGGCCACACCGAGGACGCCTCGGTCGTCTTCCCCTGGCTCGACGCGCCCTACCTCAAGGGAGTGCCCTGCCTCGAAGGAGGACACGACAGCTTGGGGGGGTCGCTGGCGGCCGGCACGAGCTTCCCCGGAGGGCTCACCCGGAAGCTCGTCCCCGCCGGGGGCGCCGCCGCCGGACGCCCGGCCCTCGAGGCACGGCTGCGCTCGCTCGCCCGGCAGGCGGGGCTACCGGAAACGGGCGACCGGCTGCGGTCGCTCGATCGCGCCGAGGTCCGCCGGTACGTGCGCTCGCTCTTCGATCTGGTGCTCGACCCGAGCCTGCTGGCCGCGGATGGGACCGGCGGCGCGGGGGGGGCACCACTGCTCCCCGGCGTGCGGCCGGCGAGCCTTCCGGCGACCCCGACGGCGGCCGGCTCCGCCAGCAAAGACGCGCGCATCGGAGATGCCGAGGCCGAGTGGATGATCCTCTCGCTGTCCCGCCTGATCGGCCTCCTGGGAGAGGACGAGGTGCGATTCCGGAGCCTCGACGCACGCGAGCTCCACGGGGTCACCGTGGACGGCGCGGCCCCGAAGGTGTTCGATCTTCCCGCGGGCGTCGCCACCTTTGCCCGGCGGGGCGGCCGATTGGTGGCGGAGCCCCTCGACCTGGCGCCCGGCGATCGCCTCCGCCTCTACACGTGGCAGGGGCGGCCGGCAGGCGTGGTCCAGGAGGCGGAGCCCGATGGCTCGGGGCAGGACCGGCGGGCGCGCCTGCGCACCTGGAAGCGCTTCCGCAGCGACCGGCGCCTGTCGGAGCTGGTGGGCGAGCGCTTCCCGGGCTTCCAGCTGCGCGGGCTCGAGGTCGTCTCCCGCGGCAAGTCCGGGCGGGTCGGGGCGATGCGACTTCTCGGAGCCGACGGCACGAGCGAGCTGATCGAGGGGTTGGCGGTGCGCTGGACCCTGGATCTGCCCGATACCCGCTTCGAGGCCGAGCGGGTGAAACGGCCGGGGCACGAGCCGGGGTGGCTCTTCACCGGTGGCGGCTGGGGCCACGGGGTGGGCATGTGTCAGATCGGCGCTTACGCCATGGCCGGGCGCGGCCTCGACTACCGGGACATCTTGGAGCACTACTACACCGGCGTGCACCTGGGGAAGGTGGTGGTGCGCCGGACTCGAGTGGATCTCCCCCCTCACCCTCGACCCCTCTCCCACGGGCACCGCCGGGCGGAGCCCGGTGGTCTGGGGGGAGAGGGAAGCCCCCTCCCGGGTGCCGGTTCTGGAACTTGACTCACCCGCTCACGAACGTGCTCGTGTAGCTGTTCAGGCCGCCGTCTTCAAGTTCTCGGCAGCTCTCGGAGCACCGCCCGCACGGGCGAAGCGTCCAGGCCCTCGAGCCGCAGGGGCAGCGCGATGAGCTCGTAGAGGCCCGGAGGGACCCCGTCCAGGGCCAGGCCCTCGAGGTTCACCACCCCACCCTCCACCAGGAGATGGTGCGCGGTGAGCTCCGTGCTGTCGAAGGGATCGACCGACGGGGAGTCGAGGCCCACCAGGCGCGCTCCGGCGGCCACCAGCGCCCGGGCCAGCTCCGGCGAAAGGGCCGAGAAGCGCTCCGGAAACTCCGCGCCCCGCAAGGTGCCAGCCACCTTGCAGCCGGTGCGCAGCAGCAGCCGGGGCGGCTCGCACAGGTCGGTTCCGGCCGGTAGGTGCGCGGGGAGGATCAACGGCTCGGGCGGCACGTCGACCAGCCGGCAAGGGCCGAGAAAGGCCTCCAGAGAGAGCTGGTCGACGGTGGCCCCGCCCTCGTCCACGTGGTACGGCGCGTCGGCGTGCGCGCCCAGGTGGGGCGTCGTGGTGAGCGCCGACACGTTCACCGAGTCGCCGCGGGCGATCGACCAGGAGAGGGAGACCCGGTAGGGGGTGTCGCCGGGCCAGACGGGGATGCCAGGCCGGACGGCCGGCGTGATGTCGTAGAGCTTCACCGCCCCCATCTCGGCTCCATGACCCGGACCGGGGCCGGGTCGTCCCTACTTGTTCGCCGGCTTGCCGGCGGCATAGACGCTCGCGAGGCCGGTGCGGAGGTCCGGGCCGAGGTTCTCGTCCAGCCACTTCAGGACCTTGTCGTCGATGTTGGACATCGTCGTGCCGCTGATCGCGCGGTGATGAATGGCCGCCAGGAGCTTGCCGGAGCTGGCGTCGACGAACTTCATGTCCCAGGTCGCCGCCGCCGACCCGGCGCCGAAGCCCACCAGCCACTTCGCCGCCTTGCTCCCGGCGTTGCAGTCGACGATCCGGCCCGAGAGGACGACGTCCCCCTTGTCTCGCGAGACCTCGGTGGAGTCGCCCAAGGCGTTGGCGAGGGCGCCCTGGAGCCAGTCGGGCATCGAGGTCGTCAGGGCGTATGCGCGCGCCGAATCCTTGGCGTCCCGCTTCTTGCCCAGGAATTCCGGCTTCTCCCAGTCGGCGATCTCGAGGGTCTTGCCGGCCAGGGAGAAGCCGTCGGCCACCCACAGGTAGTCGATTCCCTCTACGTGGTGAAATTCCAGGCTCTGACCGAACCAGCTCGGATCGAGGAGGCCCTTGTCGAGACGCCGTGCCGCGAACGCGCTACCAGTCCCCAAGAGCAGAATAAACCCACAGGACAGAAGTCCCCGGACAAACTTCTTCATGTTGTTTCCTCCAGTCGAGACGGAGCTTAGCAGAGCTGCCTCCGCCCGCTGACCCCCAGACCACCCCGGCTGCCCCCGCGGACGTCTGACGGGCTCCGGCGCGGAGAAGACGCAGCGGCGAGGGAATCTTTCGGCGGCGCGCACAGTACACTTTCGCGGTCATGGCCTCCGACCGGGACTTCCTCCGCGAGCTCACCCTCCTCGTCCTCTCCCGCTACCCCCTCGTGGTCCTCGAGAGCCCGGAGGAGGCGCGGATCGACGAGCTGGTGGGCCGGGTGGCGAGCGATCTCTCCCTCCCGCTCCTGGCCTGGAGCTCGTCGACCGGCCTCGTGCGTCCGGGCGTCGGCGCTCTCGAGGGCACTGAGGCGCCCGAGCCCGCCCTCGAACGCCTCGCCGCCATGAAGACCGAGGTCCTCGCCCTGTTTCACGATCTCCATCCCTACCTCGACCGGCCGGAGGTGGTGCGCCGCGTGCGCGATCTCGGGCGGGCGTTCAGCGGCGGCCGCTCGACCGCTTTCCTCACCGGCGTCACGGTGGAGCTGCCCGCGAGCCTCGCCCCGGACGCGGCGCGCCTCGAGCTCGCCCTGCCCGACCAGCGCGAGCTCGAGCAGCTCGTGCGTGCGACGGCGGTCGAGCTCTCCGGCCAGCGGCGTTCGCCGGTGGCGCTCGACACCCAACAAGTACCGGCTCTCGCCCGGGCGCTCCGCGGTCTCCGGCGCGACGAGGCCCGGCGCCTCCTCTACCAGGCGGCCTTGGCCGACGGCAAGCTGGCGGCCGGCGACCTCGACCGCCTGCTCGAGGGCAAGCGCCAGCGGGTGGAGGCCGAAGGCCTGCTCCAATGGGTCGCGCCCGTGCCGGGGCTCGATGCCGTGGGCGGCGCCCCGAACCTCAAGGCCTGGGCGCGCCGCCGCCGCGACGCCTTCAGCGAGTCCGCGCGCCGCTTCGGCCTCGACCCGCCGCGGGGGGTGCTCCTCGCCGGGGTGCCGGGCACCGGCAAGAGCCTGGCCTGCCGGGCGCTCGCGGGGGAGTGGGAGCTGCCGCTCCTCGCCTTGGAGCCCGGCCGCCTGTTCGACAAGTTCATCGGGGAGACCGAGTCGAAGCTGCGCCGGGCGCTCGCCACGGCCTCGTCCCTCGCCCCCTCGATCCTCTGGATCGACGAGGTGGAGAAGGCGCTCGCCGCCGGCGGCAGCCAGGCCGACGGCGGCCTCTCCCAGCGGATCTCGGGCTCGCTCCTGACCTGGATGCAGGAGCGTGAGGCGCCGGTCTTCCTGGCGGCCACGGCCAACGAGGTCGAAACCCTGCCGGTGGAGCTGCTTCGCCGCGGCCGTTTCGATGAGATCTTCTTCTTCGATCTGCCGGGTCCGGAGGAGCGCGCCCGCATCTTCGCCCTCCATCTGATGCGCCGGGAGCGAGCGCCCGAGGGCTTCGACCTCGAGGCGCTGGCGGGGGCCAGCGAGGGCTTCACCGGCGCTGAGATCGAAGGGGTCGTGGTGGCCGCCCTCTACCACGCGTTCAGCGACCGCCACCCCCTCTCGACCGAGATCCTGATCGAGGAGATCCGGGCCACCCGGCCCCTGGCCGAGCTGCGCCCGGAGGCGATCGCGGCGATCCGCGCCTGGGGGCACACCCATGCCCGCCCGGCCTGAGGTCAGCCGTCCTCCGCCGCCTCGCCCGCCGCGCCACCCGCTTCCAGCCACTCGGCGAGCTCTTCGGCCCCCAGGGGGTGGGCGTAGAGATACCCCTGGAAGTAGTGACAGCCGAAGCGCCGCAGCAGCTCCGCCTGGGGCAGGGTTTCGACCCCCTCCGCCACCACCTGGAGGTGTAGCGCTTCGGCCAGGGCGAGGATCGCCTGGACGATCGCCGAGCTCTCGGTGTTGTCGGGCAGCGCGCGGACGAAAGAGTGGTCGATCTTCAGGGCGTGGATGGGGAAGCGCTGCAGGTACTCGAGAGACGAGTAGCCGGTACCGAAGTCGTCGATCGCGATCGCCACGCCGAGCCGCCGGATCTCCCGGAGGGTGGAGAGGGTCGCCTCGACGTCGATCATCGCGGCGCTCTCGGTGACCTCCAACTCGAGCGCTTCGGGCGGCAAGCCGGTGGATTCGAGGATCTCGGCCACCGAGGCCACGAACCCCCTCTCCCGAAGCTGGATGACCGACACGTTGACCGCCAGCGTCAGGTCGCTCCCGGAGGCGCGCAGCCGGGCCGCGGTGGCGCACGCGCGGCGCAGCACCCAGTCGCCGATGGGCACGATCATCCCGATGCGCTCGGCCAGGCCGATGAACTCGGCCGGGGGGATTCGGCCCCGCGCCGGATGGCGCCAGTAGACCAGCGCCTCGACCCCTCGAACCTCGCCGGTCTCGCCGTGGACCTGAGGCTGGAACAGGAGCTCGAGCTGCTCGTCCTCCACCGCGTGGCGCAGCGCCGTCTTGAGCTCCATGGTGCCGAAGTCGGCGGTGCCGAGGGTCGCGGCGTAGAGCTGCGCCCGGCTGCGACCCAAGCGCTTCGCAGCGTGCACCGCCGTCTCGGCGTTGCGCAGGAGGGTCGCGGCGTCCTCGCCGTCCCAGGGAAAGAGGCTGGCCCCGACGCTCGCCGTCACCAGCAGCTCCTGGCCGCCGAAATCGAGGGGTCGCCCGACGGTGCTCACGATCTGGCGAGCCAGGTTCTCGACCTCCGTGTCGCGCGCGAAGTCGCTCAGCAAGAAGGCGAAATCGTCGTCGCCGAACCGGGCCAGCAGATCCGCCGGCCGCCGCAGGTCCACCAGGCGCTCGGCCACCGCCCGGAGGACGGCGTCGCCGGCGGCGAAGCCCACCGTCTCGTTGAGCTCCTTGAAGTGATCGAGGTCCACGATGATCATCGCGAAACGGCTGTGGCGCGGGTTCGCGTGATGGATGCCGCGCTCGAGCTCGAGGGTGAAGAGGCGCCGGTTGGGCAGGCCGGTCAGGCTGTCGAAGCTGCGCTGCTGATGGCTGCGATGCCGTGCTTCCACGGCCTGAATCACCCCCGTGGCGTGGGCGGCGGCGAGCTCCAGCAGTTCCATGTCGGCCTCGAGCGGCCCGCGGTCGGCGGAGAAGTAGAGCGCCATGGTGCCGAGCACCTTGGGCTCGATCCGGCCGTGGACCGGCTCCCGTCCGGGAGGTGCCAGGTCCACGCCGAGCACCGGCACGGAGCAGGCGGCGGTGATGCCGGAGTCCTCCGCGGCTTCCCGGAGGGCGGACCAACGAGAGTCGCCCGCGATCTGCTCGCAGACGACCGGCTCTCCCCGGGAGGCGGCGAGGGCGCACGATCCGTTGCCGCTCTCCGGATACACCGTATGGAGGGCCGCGCGCAGCTCGGAAGGCAGGGTGGGGGCAGCGACCAGGTGTAACGACAGATCGCGCGGCTGGACCAGCATGGCCGCGCAGCAGACCCCGGGGACCAGCTCTTCGATCGCGGAACAGAGGCGACCGAGGATCGGCTCCAAGCGGCTCCCCGCGGCCACCATCTCGAGCAGCTCGCGCTGGAGGGCTCCGAGCCGGCGGGCCGGACCCTCCGGCCCAGCGCTCGCACGCGCGGTTGAAGACTTTCGGGCCATCCTCCTCCAGGGAAAAATTGAGTATACGCTGGAGGAGGTCTGGCCGAAAGTGAGCTCAGGCGCCGCCCGCGGTGCCCACCTCGGGCCGGGCCGGCTCCGGGGTGTCCCCCGAGGCGTCCTCGAGCACCTTTCCCGCCGCCTCGTGCGGCCGCTCGGCGAGAGCGCGGGCGAACGCTTCGTCGAAGCGCCCCTCGAGGCGCACGACCGAGAGCTCGTCCGGGTCGAGGGCGACGACGTAGAGCGCGTCGATCGAGCGCTCGTCCTGGTGGGCCAGGACCCAGGCGCGTCCGCCCTCGTCGCGGCTGTCGAGCATGACCTGCCAGCCGTCCTCGGCGAGCATCCGGGAAAGGGAGCGCGGCATGGCGACCGACGTCAGGGCGGCCTCGTCGGTCGTTCCCTGGTTCTCCCACACCCCCACTTCCACGCGGCGGATCGCGTTGACGATGACCTTCGCCTGCCGCTCCTCCGGATCGTTCTCGTCGAGGGCGAGGTTGACCACCCAGCGCGCGAAGCCGGTCGAGATCCGCCCCAGGCGCACGTGGGTCTGGCGATCGAAGGCGGCGCCGGGGATCTGGCTCTCCACCGCCCAGGCCACCCGCTCGACGCCGGGGCTGCGCCAGCACCCGCCGGTGGCGAGGAGGAGAACGGAACAGCCGGCGAGCGACAGCAGAGCACGAAACCCCATGAAGCGGCCGCGCTCCGCCTCGGCCGGGCGAACCTTTCCAATGTGACGGGTCACGGCTTCTTCTCCTTTTCCTTCTCCCCGGCGCTCTCGCCGGTGTCGAGGTTCTCCAGGGCCTGGATCTTGAAGGCACGGCCCAGACGGCCGATCTCCTCGGGCGAGACGTCGCCCACGACGTTGATGAAGCCCGCCGTGCCGTCGTCGGGCTCGAAGAACATCACCGCCAGGCCGAAGATCCGTTCGCCGTCGGTCCGGACCTGGATGTAGCTGGTCTCTCCCTCCTCGGTGTGGAGCTCGACGACCGTCTGCCACCCCCGGGTCGCCAGGCGGCCGGCGGTCTCGCGAGCCAGCCGGAAGACCTGCTCCTGGTCGGTGGCGGGCACCTTGTAGATCGAGGCGAAGATGCCCTGGAGCTTCGAGACCACGTCGGCGAAGTCCGGCTCCTGGCTCTGGGAGAGCTCGGCGACCATCCGGAGCATGGCGCCGTAGAGCGAGACCCGGAGGGTGAGCTTGCCCTCCTTACCGAGCTCGTTGTCCGTGCCCAGCTCGCCGAAGTCGACGAAGCCGGGCGCCTTCCGGAGCGACGGTGGCGGCGGGCCCGATCGGGCCTGGACCGCTGCCAGGGGCGCGGCGAGCCCCACTCCTAGGATCGCCACCAGGGCGATGGCGGCGGCCGCGGAGACGAGCGCGTGGGTGGGCTTCGAGCGGTGCGGGTTCACGGCGTCCTCCTCGGTTCGGCGATGCGGGCGGTGCCCAGGCTTTCGACGGCGCGGCGGGTGGGGCGGACGATCCCTTCGGCGAACACGTCGTCCTGGACCGCGCGGCCGGCGTCGCGCCCGACGGCGGCGACGTAGGCGAGGACCACCCGGGCCTGGTCGCGGGCCTCCGCGATCTCCTCCGGGGAGTAGCTCGCCCCCTGGGCGCCGCTCGCGCCGGGCGCGGGTGCCGCCGGCAGGGTGGCGACCGCCGGGGCCTGGGGCCGGGCCGGGCCGAGGAGGCTCCGGTACACGAAGGGCGCGGCCAGGAGCGCGGCGAGGGCGACGGCGGCGAGCGCCGGCCGCAGCAGGCCGCCTCCGCCGAACCAGTCGGCGAGCCCGCTCCGGATCCGGGCGCCGAGCCCGCCCCGGGCCGGCCGCCGGGCGCGCTCCGCCTCCTCGCGGCGGGCGATCGCCAGCACTTGCTGGCTCACCTCCGGCGGGCAGGTCAGGGGTGGCAGCCCATCGCGCAGGGCGCCCTGGAGGCTCCGGGCGAGGGCCAGCTCCGAGCGGCAGGCGGGGCAGTCCGCGAGGTGGTCCTGGAGCGCCACCTCCTCGGAGGCGGCGAGCTCTCCGTCGAGGAGCGGGTCGATGCGCTCGCGCACCCAGGCGCAGGCGCCGGCCGGTCCGTCAGCAGGCCGCGGCATGACCGATCACCCCTTTCAGGCGCTCCCGGAGCATCTTGCGACCCCGGTGGATGTTGACCTTCACGGTGTTGAGCGGCATGTCCAACGCCTCGCTGATCTCGACGTACTTCATCTCCTGCACCTCCCGGAGGATCAAGATGCTCCTGTAGGGCTCGGCGAGCTCGCCCACGGCGCGGCGCAGGTGCCGCCCCAGGTCGGTGCTCGCGGCGAGCCGCTCGGGGCTCGGCTGGCCGGTGTCGGGGAGGTGGACCGCCTCGGGCTCCTCCGGGTTGCCGAGGGCGGTCTTCTGGCTCCGCCTCTTCCTCATCAGGTCGAAGCAGTAATTGCGGGTGACCCGCAGGAGCCACGCCGAGACGTTGCCGTCCAGCGTCTCCAGATTTCGCCACAGGCGCAACAACACCTCCTGGGTCACGTCGGCCGCCTCCTCCCGATCGCCGAGGAGGTAGCTCGCAAGCGTGTAGACCCGGTGCTGGTGCTCCTCGACGAGCGACTGGAACCGATCCAGCATCGACTGAGAAGACGGCCCTCCGGGGAAATTGTTTCACTCTCTTCTCCCGGGAAGCGAGCTCGGCGGCGAGCTCAGTTCTTGCAGCCGGCAGCGGGAGGCGCCTCCTGCTCGGGGCGGGAGCCGCGCCCGCCTCCGCGCGTGCCGAGGCCGCCCAGGACGATGGGCCGGCGCAGGAGCTCCGGGAAGTCGACGCCGGCCCCGATCCGCCGCGCCGGCGCCTCGCCGGGTTGCCGACCCGCCAGCCGTTGGGTACCATCGGCCCGTTTCCGAGCATCCACGTGGAGAGGGAGGCGGACCCATGACGAAGGGCCTGAGGTCGCGTAGGAGCTGCTTCCGGACCGCGCCGCTGCTCCTGGCGCACGTCGTTCTCGCCACCCTCTCGGCTTGAGCCCAGGAGGTGCCCTTGGCGGGCGCCGTGGGCATCGAGATGACCCCGACCGGGGTCCACCCGGCGGCCCATGAGATTCACCCAGCTCCGAGGAGGCCCACATGCCCGTCAGCTCCCGTGAACCTCTGAAGGTCGCCGCCGTCCAAGCCGCGCCGGTGTTCCTCGACCGCGACGCGACGATCGAAAAGGCCTGCCGGTTGATCGCCGAGGCGGGGGCCGCGGGGGCTCGGCTGGCCGTCTTCCCGGAGGCGTTCGTTCCCGGCTATCCGCTATGGGTCTGGTTCGTGCCCTCGGGCAGGACCCCGGTTCTCCGGGAGCTCTACACCGAGCTGCTCGAGAGCTCGGTCACCGTTCCGAGCGAGGCGACCGAGCGGCTCGCGGCGGCGGCCCGCGAGGCGGGTGTCGCGGTGGCCATGGGGATCAACGAGGTGAACGCGGAGGCGAGCGGCACCACGCTCTACAACTCGATCCTCTACATCGACGGCGACGGCCGCCTCCTCGGAGCCCATCGCAAGCTCGTGCCCACCGTCGGCGAGCGCACGGTCTGGGGTCAGGGCGACGGCAACGGGCTCGCGGTCCACCGACTGCCCTTCGGTCGCGTCGGCGGGCTCATCTGCTGGGAGAACTACATGCCCCTCGCCCGCTACGCCCTCTACGCCTGGGGAGTGGAGCTGTACGCGGCTCCCACCTGGGACCGCGGTGAGCCGTGGCTTTCGACTCTGCGCCACATTGCCAAGGAGGGGCGGTGCGTCGTGATCGGGTGCTGCAGCGCGATGCGGCGGAGCGACGTTCCGGATCGTCTCGCCTTCAAGGAAGAGTTCCTACCTCCGGCGCTCGAGTGGATCAACCCCGGCGACAGTGCGATCGTGGATCCCGACGGGAAGCTCCTGGCCGGGCCGGCCCACGAGCGAGAGGAGATCCTGATCGCGGAGATCGACCCCGCGAGCCTTCGCGGACCCCGGTTCCAGCTCGACGTGGCCGGGCACTACGCTCGGCCCGACGTCTTCGATCTCACCGTCCACCGGACACCGCGGCCGATGGTGCGGGTGGTGGAGGAGGGCCAGGAGGAGGAACCGGAGACCGAGTGATCCGGGGAAGACTGCGTCCCCCGCGCGCCCGGCCCCGCCGACCGCCAACCGGCGCTCGCTTCAGGGCGACGATCCCGGTCCGAGGACCTCTCCGGCTCGAGGCCGGGGAGCCGCGCCGTAGGGCGCCGCCAAGAGGCGGGCGAGCGCGGCCGGGTGGCTGAGCATGGCGCCGTGCCCGGCGTCGATCTCGGCCACGGAGCCGCCGAGCTTGGCGCCCAGGCGGCGACAGAGCTCCGGCGGGAAGGTCACGTCCCGAAGGCAGACCACGTAGCGCTTGGGAACCCGGAGGTCGCGAGCCGACACCGCCGCCGGCTCGAGATACACGCCGAAGGGCTGCGGGGTGAGCCGCTCGTAGCCGGCCCGGGCCTCGGCCTCCGGGAGTCCGGTGAAGAAACGGCCCCAGGCGTCCTCGAAGCCGACGGACAGAGTGTTGTCCGGGCTGGCCGCGGCCATCTCGTAGTAGCTCGGACGCCGCGCCTCCGGGATGAAGTCGATCGGCCGCTCCCCCTGATCGAGGACCAGCGCCGCCAGGAAGACGACCTCCCGCACCCGCCCCGGGTGCCGGAGCGCGATCCCCGGGAGGAGCATCCCGTGGATCGAATGGCCGACGAGGACGAAGCTCCCGAGCTCCTGAGCCTCGATGAACCGATCCACCGCGTCGAGGCAGCGCTCCACGGTCACCTCGCTCCGGGCCGTGGGATCGTTCCCGGCCCCCGGCAGGTCGAGAGCGAATCCCCGGTGCCCGAGATCGGCGAGCTCCGGGAGGAGTCGCTCCCAGCACCACGCCCCGTGGCAGCCGCCGTGGATCAGCAGGAAGTCGGTCATCGCCGGTACCCTATCTCGTCAGGCCGCCGGGTCGCTCGGGCGCGGGATGGGAGAGAATCCGGGCATGGACCTCCCGGGCATCGGCCTTCTCGCCCTCACCCGCGGCGTCAGCTCCGCCTTCGCGCGCTGCGAGCTGACGCACCTGGCCCGGGTGGCCATCGACCTGGAGCGGGCGCGGGCGGAGCACGCGGGGTACGTCGAGCTCTTGGAGGAGCTGGGGTGTGAGGTGGAGGAGATCGCGGCGAACCCCGAGCTTCCGGACTGCGTGTTCGTCGAGGACACGGCCGTGGTGGTGGACGAGGTGGCGGTGATGGCGCGGCCCGGGGCGGCTTCGCGGCGCGGCGAGCTGCCGGCGGTGGAGGCGGCGCTCGCCCGCCACCGGCCGATCGCGCGCATCGAGGCGCCGGGGACGCTCGACGGCGGCGACGTGCTCGT
>CAZIIB010000035.1:0-13197 GCA_964539125.1 uncultured Thermoanaerobaculia bacterium
TCGTGAGCTCCGGGTCCTCGGGCTCCTCGAATCGCTCCAGGCCCTGGCGTTCGACCTCCTCCCAGGCCAGGCGGAGGGCGCTGGGGCGGTCGAGGGTGTCGAGGCGGAGGCGGTTCTTGCCCGCCGCGAGGTCGAGGAGCGGGCCTTTCTGTCGTGGGCGGAGGGTGAGGAGCACCCGGGAGCCGTTTCGTGGATCGACGCCGGCCAGGGCGCGGGCGAGTGCTGCGGACTCCGCGTCGGCGACCGACTCCAGGTTGTCGAGGACCAGGAGGATCGGTGCGGAGTTGAGGCGCCGGGTGAGGGCCGGCACCGGCGCCTCGGCCTCCTCCGGGCGGAGGGGCTCTCCGGTGGCGCCGGCGATGGCGCGCAGGGCGTGGAGCGGGCCGAAGTCGGGGATCGCCTTGGCGGTGGCGAAGGCGAAGGCCCGGAAGGCGTGGGCTCCGCGCAGGGCGGCCTCCAGGGCGAGGGCGGTCTTGCCGATGCCGCCGACGCCGTCGAGGGCGAACGCGTGGCGGCCGGTGACCTGGAGCCAGCGGGCCAGCCGGAGGCGCTCGGCGTGGCGGCCGACGAAGCCGCTGACCCGATCGAGTGGGAGGGGATCATTGTGGGGCGTCGGATCCAGGACGAAAAGGGCTTCGGTGGTTGGGGCGGTGGGCTCCGCGCCGCTCGAGCCGTCGTCCAGACGAAGTCGGAGATCTTCATCTCCTACGAGCTTGAGGTTGGCGCAGCGCTCCTCGGCGGTGCCGCTTGCTGCTGCCAGCCTCAGGTCGCCGCGCTCGATCCGGTCCCGGATGCCTTCCCGGACGGCCTCCAAAGCCTCTGCGACCGTGGTTCCGGCGCCCAGGCGCCGGTACAGCCGCTCGGCGAGGACCGCCGCTTCGGCGTCCAGGATCGGCTCCTCGGTGGCGAGGACCGCCGGGACGCCGGCCTCCTCGACCAGCGCCCGGGCGACCTCCTCCGTCCGGCAGGCGTTCAGGACCACCAGCCGCACCGTGCTCCCGCGGAGCGTCTCCACCAGGCGGGTGGTGGCCACGAACTCCTCGCGCCCGAGTGGATCTTCGATCGCCACACCGTCCGAGTTCCCGTGGCAGCCCAGGTGGAGGACCTGGTACCCGGGATCGCTCCCGGTCAGGACGTCGCCGAGCGCTTCCAGCGTGGGCGGTGCGAGCCGGATCACCGCCCAGGGCGGCCCTTCGCCGGTCACCGCGTCGCGCGTTCCCAGCGCTCGTCGCAGCCGCTCCCATTCTCCCCACACATCCAGCGTCGGAGCGGTCGGGGCCTTTCCATTTTCGCTGGCCACGGGGGAGGCGAGCAGCGCGAGCATCCGCAGGTATCCCCGCGCCTGCTTTGAAGCCCCGAACTCCCGCGCGCTGAGCCGCCGCGGTCCGACGCCCTCGACCACTGTAATCCCGCCGGACACGTCGCCGCCGATCTGGATGGCGACGGAGCGGGGGAGAGGGGGTCGTTCGGCCACGGCTCGCGCGATCTCGGGATCTCAGAAGAACGCCGTCTTGTTCCCACAAACCGGGGGCAGCCAACCACCTGGACGAGCGGACCCAGGACGAGAGGATACGAGTGGGCTGGTAGGATTCCTTACCTATGGGAACCGCGGTGTTGGCTCGTTCTCTCGACCGCTCCACGGAGGCGTTTGTCGTCGTGTGTCGGAGGCTCCTTGCGCGCCACTATGGGGACCGACTCGCGGGCCTCCTGGTGTACGGCTCGTCCGTCCGGAGCGAGCTGGACGCCGAGAGCGACGTCGACCTCCTGGTCCTGCTCTCGGGCGAGTTCGACTACTTCGAAGAGCTGCGCGCGATCATCCACCTTCTCGAGCCGCTTCAGCTGCGATCCGAGCGCCTGATCTCCGCCCGGCCTGCGGCGGTGGAGGAGGTCGAGCGGGGAACCGTCAACCTCTACCGGAACGCGGTGGAAGAGGGTGTGCGGTTTTGAACGACGAGCGGCGAGCCGAGATCGACGCCAACCTCGCCCGAGCGCGTGAGTCGGTCGAGGCGGCGAAGAAACTGGCGGCCGCAGGTCACCACGACTTCGCTGCCTCGAGGGCGTACTACGCGGCCTTCTACGCCGCGACCGCCGCCCTGCTTTCCGAAGACATCCGGTACTAGAAGCACAGCGGTGTCATCTCCGGAGTGCACCGGCACTTCATCAAGACGGGTTCGATCCCACGGCCCCTCGGCGAGGATCTTCGCCTCCTGAACGAGCTTCGTCTCATAGGGGACTACGGCGAGATGCAGCATGTGCCCGAGACAGAGGCCGAGCGAGCGATCTCGGCGGCCAAGCGCCTGATCGAGGCTCTCGGCAAGCTCTGTTGAGCGTGGAGCCCGAGTCCTGCCGCGACCTGGAATGGCCGGGGCTGCCGAGGCGTTACCAGGAAGTAACGGGAACGACGGGCCTTGTGACAACCGGTTGACAGCCGGTTATGCTCAGACCTAGACTTTCCCCGACGAAAGAGGCCGCCCGTTCGGCCTTCTTTTTTGACGCCACTTATACTCAAACTGAGCATAACGAGGAGGCCTTCTCCGTGAGCCCACTGGAGACAGTCCCGCCCGAGCCGGTCCTCGAGCCGACGCCCGACGTCCTGCGCGCCACCGCCTCGATCTACGAGCGGGTGCGCGGCGTGATCCCCGAGCTCGAGTGGCCGGTCCACGCGCCCTACGTCGAGGCGATCCACCGCCTCAAGCGAGAGCGCGGCGCCATCGTCCTCGCCCACAACTACCAGACGCCGGAGATCTTCCACGGCGTCGCCGATCTGACGGGCGACTCTCTCGCCCTCGCCCGCATGGCCGCCGAGACCGACGCCGGAATCATCGTCTTCGCCGGCGTCCACTTCATGGCCGAGACGGCCAAGATTCTGTCGCCGGAGAAGACCGTCCTGATCCCGGACCTCGAGGCCGGCTGCTCGCTGGCCGACTCCATCACCGGCGCCGACGTGCGGCTGCTCAAGGAGCGCTACCCCGGCGTGCCGGTGGTGACCTACGTCAACACCTCGGCCGAGGTGAAGGCCGAGACCGACGTCTGCTGCACCTCGGCCAACGCCGTCGAGGTGGTGGAGTCCCTGGGCAGCGAGCGGGTGATCTTCCTGCCCGACGAGTACCTCGGGCGCTACGTCGCGGCCAAGACCGAGGTCGAGCTCATTCTGTGGCGCGGGCACTGCGAGGTGCACGAGCGCTTCACCGCCGAGGAGATCCGCCGCTTCCGGCGCGAGTACGGCGCCGAGCTCACCGTGCTCGCCCACCCCGAGTGCCCTCCCGACGTCCTCGCGGAGGCCGACTTCGTGGGCTCGACCTCGGGCATGATCCGCCACGTCGGAGACTCGGGCGCACGCCGGGTGGTGATGATCACCGAGTGCTCCATGAGCGACAACGTGGCGGTCGAGCACCCCGGCGTCGAGTTCGTTCGCCCCTGCAACCTGTGCCCCCACATGAAGCGCATCACCCTGCCCAAGATCCTCCGCTCGCTCGAGACCGGCGAGCACGAGGTGACGGTCGACTCGGAGGTCGCGGCGCGGGCGCGCGGCGCGGTGGAGCGGATGCTGGCGGTGGGCCGGGGCGCCCGGCGCTGAGGCGGAGCCACCATGCGCATCCTCTCCTTTGACGCCCTGGTCGTGGGCTCCGGCGCCGCGGGCCTGACCGCCGCCCTCGAGCTCGCGCCGCTCTCCGTGGCGGTGGTCACCAAGGACCGGCTCGGCCAGGGGGGCTCCTCGGCCCACGCCCAGGGCGGCATCGCCGCCGCCGTCGGCCGCGGCGACTCTCCGGCCCTTCACGCCGCCGACACGCTGGCCGCCGGCGCCGGCCTCAACGACCCCGAGGCGGTTCGCGTCCTGACCTCCGAAGGCCCCGCCAGGGTCATGC
The DNA here is from genome assembly GCA_964539125.1 of uncultured Thermoanaerobaculia bacterium. GTDB lineage: Bacteria > Acidobacteriota > Thermoanaerobaculia > Multivoradales > DATKCC01 > CAVUBL01. The sequence goes on from CAZIIB010000035.1 coordinate 3,867, forward strand.
GTCTGATCGCGCTGGGCGCCGCCTTCGACCGCCGTCCCGATGGCCTGCTCTCCCTCGGCCGGGAGGCCGCCCACGGCCGGCGCCGAGTGCTCCACGCCCACGGCGACGCCACCGGCGCCGAGGTGATGCGCGCCCTCCGCGCCGCGGCCGGCGGCGCCTCGCACGTGACGGTGCTCGAGGAGACCTTTGCCTGGGACCTGATCCGGGAAGGCTCCCGGGTCGCGGGGGTGACCGCGATCGGAGCGCGGGGCGAACGCCTCGTTCTCCGGGCCCCCGCGGTGATCCTCGCCACCGGTGGGATCGGGCACCTCTTCGCGCGCACCACCAACCCGCCGGAGGTGACCGGTGACGGGCTGGCCATGGCGGCGCGGGCGGGGGCGCGGCTGGTCGACGTCGAGATGGTGCAGTTCCACCCGACGGCGCTGGCGGTGCCGGGAGCCGATCCGCTGCCGCTTCTCACCGAGGCGCTCCGCGGCGAGGGGGCGACGCTGGTGGACGGCCGGGGCCGGCGTTTCATGCTCGACGAGGATCCGGCGGGAGAGCTCGCGCCGCGCGACGTGGTGGCACGCTCCATCGAGCGCCGGCTCGCGGCGGGCCAACCGGTCTTCCTCGACGCCCGGGACGCGGTGGGGAAGGCCTTCCCCGAGCGCTTCCCCACGGTCTTCGAGCTCTGCCGCGCCCATGGCCTCGACCCGCGGGTCGAGGCCATGCCCGTGTCGCCGGCGGCCCACTACCACATGGGCGGGATCCACGCGGATCCCGACGGCCGCACCAGTCTCCCCGGTCTCTGGGCCTGCGGCGAAGCGGCGTCGACCGGCGTCCACGGCGCGAACCGCCTCGCGTCGAACTCGCTGCTCGAAGCGCTCGTGTTCGGCGCCCGGGTGGCCGGGGCGGTGTGCTCGGCGAGGCCCGCTCCGGTGCGCCTGGCGGCCGAGCCGGTACCGCCGCCGGCGGGCGCCCGCCGCGAGCCGGAGAGCGCCGCCGGAGAGCGCCGGATCGCGCACCTCCGGGAGCTCGTCTGGCGGCACGCCGGCGTCGCCCGCTCGGGCGCCGGCCTGGCGGAGCTCGCCGCCGAGCTCGACGGCCTCGGGGCCGCCGAGACCGATGGCCGGGGGAGGGCCGAGATGGGCGGCGAGGGTCGGAACCTGCTGACCGTCGCCCGCCTCCTGGCGCTCGCCGCCGCCGCCCGCCGCGAGAGCCGCGGCGCCCACTACCGGATCGACCACCCCGAAGCCGACCCCGCTTGGTGCCGGCATCTGGCCCTCGAGCTCGACGCGCAGGGGAGGGTGCAGGCGACGCCGCTTCCCCCTCGGCCGGAAGACGAAACGGCGCTCGCGCCGCCCCGCCTCCGGGGCGCGGTCCTCGAGGCGCGCCGGCCATGAACGGGCCGTCCGCCGACGCCTCCCCGCCCCTCTACCCGATCCTCTACGAGTCCCTGGTCCGGCGGGCCCTGACGAGCGACGCCGTGGTGCCGGTCACGACCCGCGGGGAGGCCCGGATCGTCGCCCGCGCGGAGGGCCGGATCGCTGGCCTCGCGCCATCGCTCGCCGCCTTCCGGCTCCTCGATCCGGCGCTCGGCGTAGAGGTTCTCTCGGCGGACGGCCGGGACGCCGCAGCCGGCGAGACCCTGGCGGTCGTGCGCGGCACCTTGCGTCCCATCCTTTCGGCGGAGCGAACGGCCCTCAACCTCCTGGGCCGCCTCTCCGGGGTGGCCACGGCGACCCGCGGCATCGTCCGCTCGCTCGCCGGCGCCGGGACGAGGGTGGTGTGCACCCGCAAGACCACGCCGGGTCTGCGGGCGCTCGAGAAGCACGCCGTCCGTTGCGGCGGCGGGGCCAACCACCGGTTCGGCCTCGACGACGCGGTGCTGATCAAGGACAACCACCGCGCCGTTGCCGGAGGAGTCCGGGAGGCGGTGGAGCGCGCCCGGGCCTACGTCGGCCACCTGGTCAAGATCGAGCTGGAGGTCGACACGTTGGAGGAGCTGGACGAGGCCCTGGAGGTGGGGGTGGACGCGGTCCTGCTCGACAACATGACGCTGGAGGAGCTCGCCGAGGCGGTGCGACGGGTGGAGCGCGCGGGCGGGCGCACGATCACCGAGGCGTCGGGGGGCATCACGCCCGAGACCGCTCCCGCCATCGCCGCCACCGGCGTGGATTTGATCTCGGTGGGCTGGATCACCCACTCGGCGCCGGTCTTGGATATCGCTCTCGATGTCTAGGGTGAGTCGCTTCCTTCTCCTGGGCGCGGTCCTCGTCGTGCCGCTGGTGGCAGGCTGCGGCAGCGGTGGAGGGGGGCCGAGGGGGCGGCTCGCCTCGCCCGAGGCCCGGGCCCGGGGGCGGACGCTCTTCGAGCGGCACTGCACCATCTGTCACGGCGTCGCGGCCGACGGCCGGGGCCCCCGCGCGTCCGGCCTCGAGCCGCCGCCCACCGACTTCTCCGACCCGGACTGGCGGGCGAAGACCCCACCGGAGGTGGTCTTCCAGGCGATCCGGGAGGGCGTGGCCGGCACCTCCATGCCGGCGTGGCCGGTCTTCGACCGGGACGAGACCTGGGACCTGGTCGCCTTCGTCCGCTCGGTGGCGGGGGAATAGTGCCCTGGCCGGGCGGGGGCGTCCCCTTCTCCCCCCCGTGGGGTGGGAAGGGGACCGAGGGGTTGTGGGGGGCATCCAGTTAGCTTCCGGTAGGATTCTCGCGCCATCCTCATGTCGACGATCCGCCTCCTCTCCGACCATCTCGTCTCCCAGATCGCCGCCGGCGAGGTCGTGGAGCGGCCGGCCTCGGTGGTCAAGGAGCTGGTGGAGAACGCTCTCGACGCCGGCGCCACGGAGCTCGAGATCGAGCTCGAGGCGGGCGGCAAGCGGCGCATCCGGGTCGCCGACGACGGCGCGGGGATGGACCGCGACGACGCGCTGCTCGCCTTCGACCGCCACGCCACCAGCAAGATCGGCAGCTTCGAAGACCTCGAACGGGTGGGCACCCTGGGCTTCCGCGGCGAGGCCCTGGCCTCGATCGCCGCCGTCGCCCGGGTGGAGCTGGTGACCGCCGAGGCCCCCGGCGCGGGCCATCGCGTGCGGCTCGAAGGAGGGCGGGTCCGGGTGGCGGAGCCGGCCGCCCGTCCCCGCGGAACGACGGTCGAGGTCGCCTCGCTGTTTTTCAACGTGCCGGCGCGTCGGAAGTTCCTGAAGCAGCCGGCGACGGAGCTCCGGCGGGCGGTCGAGGTGGTCCAGGGCTACGCCCTGGCGCGGCCCGCCGTGCGCTTCACCGTCCGCCACGACGGCCGGGCCCTGCTCGACGCCTTGCCGTCGGAGCCCGGGGCGGAGGGCCTGCGCGAGCGGGTCGGCCGGATCTTCGGCGCCGAGCTCGCGCGCGAGCTGGTCGCGATCCCCCGCCGGGACGACGGTGCGGGCGAGGCGATCTGGGGTCTCGTGGGCACGCCGGCCACCGCCCGCGGCCGGCGTCAGTTCGTCTTCGTCAACCGCCGCCTGCTCCGCGACCGCTCGATCCTCGGCGTCTTCTACCGTTCGGTTCGCGACCTGTGGAAGAAGGACGACTTCCCGGCGCTCTTCCTCTTCGTCGATCTGCCGCCGGCGGAGGTGGACGTCAACGTCCACCCGCAGAAGGCCGAGGTCCGCTTCCGGGATCATCGCCTCCTCGACCGCGTGGCCGAGACCCTGCGCGCCGGCCTGGAGCTCGCCCGGGGCGAGGAGGAGGCGCCGCTTCACCCGCCCTCCGGTCCGCCCCCGGCGCCCTTCGCCTGGCAGGGTCTCGGGAGCCGCAAGGCGGGCCCCGGGGAGGCCGGGATCGGGGGCTGGACCGTGACGCCCGGGCCGGCGGCCGGCTCCTCCGGGGAGGTCGCCGAGGCCTCACCCTCCTGGGGCGTGGGCGGCGAGCGCCTCGCCGGCGCCAGCTACGCGCCTCTCGCCGCTCGGCCCACCGTGCCGCTCTCCGGCCGCTCGGGGGAGGTCCGGCCCTTCCGGCTGCTCGGCCAGTACAAGGGCACCCTGATCCTCCTCGAAGGTCCGGACGGCCTCTACCTGATCGACCAGCACGTGGCCCACGAGCGGATACTCTACGAGCGCCTGCGCCGTAGCCTCGCCCGGGAGACCACGCCCAGCCAGCACCTGGTCGACCCGCCCCTCCTCGAGCTCTCCTCGTCCGAGCACATGCGCCTCGCCGAGCTCGCGCCCGAGCTCGAGACGTGCGGCTTCGGGGTGGCGGAGCTCTCGGGCGGCTCACTGGCGCTGACCGCCGTGCCGGCCGGCCTCGAGGCCGGCGAGGCGGAGCGTCTCCTCCTCGAGCTCGCGGCCTCCGACGAGGACGCCGGAGGCGGGGCCGACGCCCTCCGGCGGCGAATTCTCGAGGCGCTGGCAGCGACCCTCTCGTGCAAAGGAGCGGTCAAGATGCACCATCCCCTCTCGCCCGACGAGATGGAAGCCCTGATGGCGGAGCTCTTCGCCGCCGAGAACCCCTACGCCTGCCCCCACGGCCGCCCGATCGTCCTCAAGATGTCCGACGCCGACCTCGAGCACCGCTTCGGTCGAAGGTGAGGAGATCGACCCGGTCCGGGCGTCATACGGAAGTTGGAGGCCCTCGGCCCGACCCGCGGCCGGCCTCCGGAGGAATCCCATGACGACGCGCCTCGAGGTCCTGTTGCTGGTCCTGGCCGCCGCGGTCTCCGCCGCCGCGTCCCCGCGGGCCGCCCGCGCCGCGCTCCCTTCAGGAAGCGCCGATTGCGAGGAGACGATCCCCCTGGTGATCAACGTCGGCCTCCCGCAGACTGGGGAGCTCGACGTCGCGACGCTCCGGCGGCGGGTCGGGATCCTGTTCGACGAGATCGGCCGGCGCTACAACCCCTGCCCGGACCGGCCGCTGCAGGTCAACGTCGCCCTGGGGAGCGACTACCAGGTGCTCGACTGGCTGGGCGAGGGCCAGGTCGACGTCGCCGTGGCTTCCAGCCTGACCCTCCATCTCCTCGGCCGCGACAGCGTCGAGCTCTCGGAGATCGAGCTGCCGGAGCGCCTCCGCGACCGCCTGCTCCCGGCCCGGAGGGTGCAGCTCCGCTCCGCCGAGATCAGGCCCACGGGACCCGTCGAGCGGCCGGATCCCGAGGCCGACTTCCGGCGCTTCCGCGAGTGGCTGTGGGCGGGCCTCTCCGCGGCCGACGGACGCCTGCCGCCGGTCGCCAAGCTCGAGGACGATCCGGCACAGTGCGAAGCGCTCGAGCCCGAGGCGACCCTCGGAGCCGGGCCGTCCTACCGCCTCGCTCTTTCCTCTCACCTCGCGACCGCCGGGTTTCTCGACCCGGTGGCCGAGACCTCGGACTGGCTCGATGGGCGGCTGACCGGCGTGGCCGCCGATCGGCGCCGCTCCGTCGAGGAGTGCTTCTGGCACTCCTTCTTCGATCACGTCTGCTTCCGGTTCGAAGGTCGCCGGTCGCACCGCGGGCCCGGCGCCCGATCGGGGCCCGCCGCCGCGGCTGCCCCCGAGCCCTTCGATCCCTGCCTGGACCGCGACTCCGGACGGCTCGGAGCCACCACCGTGGAGATCCAGGTCAGCGGGGCGCAGCCCGGGCGCGGAGAGCCTTCGGGGCCGGCAGGCGGCGGGGGCGAGCTCGCGGGGCTCGCGAGAGACCACCTGGTGATCCTGACCTCGGCGGCCCAGCAGCTCTTTCCCGGCGCCACCCTGCGGCGCGCCGAGGTCCGGCTCCCCGAGCGCCTCGAGCACCTGTTCGGGAGCGCCCGGGCCGGCGGAGCTCCTGAGAGCGTTCCCGGGCCCTTCCGCCCCTACCTCGGCGCCGAGCCCCACTTCGGAGTTCGCCCGTTCGCCTTCACCATCGACGAGAGCCTCCGACTCGTGCGCCTCGATCAGCGGACTTCGAGCTCGCACACGATGGCGCTGATCCTTCCCGGCGGCGGCGTCAAGGCGGCTTACCAGTCGAGCCTCCTCGACCGTCTCTACGCCGCGGGCGACCTCGAGAACTACCGGGCGCTGTCGGATCCGCCGCCGGCCCGGCCACCGCTCGCCGTCGACTACGTGATCGGGACGAGCGGCGGCGCCCTCCTGGGCTTCTTCGTGGCCCGCCTCGGGCCCCAGGGACCCTGGAACCTCTCGGATCTGCTGTGGCACAAAGACGAGCCGAGCCTCGCTCCGGGACCGGGCGGCTCGACGGAGAAGGAGGTCTCCATCACCAGCTCGGACGTCTTCGGCTGGACCGACCTGCCGCGCTACGCCAGCCTGCTGCTGATCCTCTGCGTCTTCGGAGCGGTCCTGGCGGCCGTCTCGGTGCGCCGGCGCGGCGGCTTCGCGCCACCGCCCCGCGCCGGGGCCGGCGAGCCGCTCTCGATGCGCCCGCGGGTGCTGGCGATCCTCGCCGGGGTGCTGGTCGCGGCGCCCCTCGTCGTGCGCTGGGTCAACGGAGAGGCCTCGCAGGAACACGTGCCGGAGGTCGAAGGGCTGTTCTACGCCATCCTGATCGCCATGGCGATGTTCGCCGACCAGTGCCTGGTGTGGCGGGCGGAGGCGCAGGCCGACGTGCCGGGCGCCGTCTCCCCCCTCCGGATCCACCGCGGCCTGATGGGAGTCGGCCTGGCCCTGGTGCTCGGCTACACCCTGCTCAAACCGTTGCCCGGCCTCGCCGGCTGGATGGAGAGGCCGGTGAGCTTTCGCGTCGCCTACACGAGTCTCGGCCTGATGGCGACCGCCGTCATGGTGGGGATCGTGCTGCGGCAACGGGTCGGGGCCGGACGCCGCCGCGCCTGGGTCGGGCCGGTCGCGGCGGTGGCGGCCTTCGCGCTCGCGAGCGCGGTGTCCCTCGCCCTGTTCAGCTCGGCGCCCGCAGGGCTCCTCTCCTGGCTCGACCGGGCGCCTCTCCTCCTCTTCGGCCTGCTGGCGGTCCCGGCGGTGATCTTCACCGTGCGCTGGGCCGAGGACCGGCCGGGCCTGAAGAGCTATCTCCTGGCGCACGGAGCCCGGATCGCCGGCAGCCGCTCCGCCCGCACCGCGACCGCCGTCTTCGGTCCGCTCGTCGTCTCTCTCGGTCTCGTGGACGTCTGCCGGCCCGAGGCGGGCGCCTTCTCCCGTCTCGACCTGGCCGCCGCCCTCGCCGCGCCGTCCCGTCTCGACACCCCGGCGGGGGCCCTCTTCGTCTGCCTGGGCTTCGTCCTCCTCCTGGCGGGGGCGGTCCTCTGGCTCCACGAGGGTCGCTCCCCGTACCGCCTGCAGTCGGTCTCGAGCTTCGTCGACGCCTTCCTGCTGGTGAGCGTCGGGCTGGCGATCGCCGTCTACGCCATCCTGCTCGTGGCCTCCCTCGTGTGGCCCGGTCGGGTGAGCCTGTTCGAGCTGACCTTCGACTTCTGGATCGACGTCGTCGTGGTCAGCCTGCCCCTCTCGCTGGCGACGGTGATCTGGGCCCGCCTGGGGCGCCGGCGCGGAGGCCTCTCGCGGCGGCTCCACGACGCCGTGGCGTTCCTCTGCGAGCGTCATCCCAACGCCCACGTGGTCAGCCGGCGGTTCGTCCGGGTCGGCGCCCTGGCGGTGGCGGGGCTCGCCTGGTGGAACTTCGTCCTCGCCCCGGGCCTCTACGGCAACCACTACGCCGACCGCTACGTGCGGGAGGTCGATCAGCGCTTCAACCAGGCCTACGCCGCGATCTACCCGGGCGGAAGAAGTCCCTACCACCTGACCGCCGGGCTCCTCGCGCCGGCCAACGCCCTCGAGACCGACGGCACCCGTTTCCTCCTGGTGGTACCGGGCGGGGAGCCCTGCCCGGTGATCCGTCAGCCGCCGGGCAGCGGCAGCACCTGGTCCCGGTTCCGCGCCCTCGACCCCGGCCAGCCGGAAGGCGGCAAGGCCGGCGGTTGCACCGACCTCGACCTCGGAAACCAGTCCGACCTCGACCTGCTCCGGGCCTTCGTCTTCGCCTCGGGATCGCCCTTCCCGATCTTCCCGGCCCATCGGGTCGCCACCTCGCGGGGCGGTCGCAAAGAGGCGCTGGTCGACGGCGGCTACTCGAACAACACGCCGGTCGAAGCCGCCGGCGCGGTGGGCGCCGCGCAGGCGCTGATCATCGATTCCTCCCAGCCGCTGCCCCACGCCCCCTCCGGCGGGCCGAGCCTGCTCGCGAGCCTGCACGGGCCGCTGGTCGCCAACCTCCTGCAACTGCCGGGCTTCCTGTTCGAGCGCGCCCAGCAGGTGGACCGGCGCAGCCGCAAGGACCTGTTCGTCGTCTCGCTGGCGCCGGTATGGCGCGGCGACTGGCCGTCGCTCGCCGACTTCAGGCGCCAGACCGTGGCCCGGATGCGCCAGGCGGCCGAGAAGGACTGGCCCCGGCGCATCGGCCTGGTGGAGAGCTGGGGTCCGCCGCGCTTCCAGGTGAGCGCGCTGGTGGGCGGGCCGCCGGCCGAAGCCGCCTCAGCCGCCGGCGAGTAGCCCGGCCTCCCGGCCCAGCCAGGCGAGGAGGTCGGCCACCACCGGCGCGCGGTCGAGCTCGTTGAGCACCTCGTGAAAGAGCCCGTCGTAGACCCGCAGAGTCTTGTCGGGGCTCCCCAGCCGGCGGAAGAAGGCGCGGGAGCGCGCGGGGTCCGCCACGACGTCGGCGCTCCCCAGGAGCATCAGGACGGGGAGACGGATCTCGCCGGCGAGGGCGAAGACCCGGCGCTGGGCGGCCGTGACCTCACCGAGCCAGGCCGGCGAGAAGCTCGCGAGGACCCGGGGGTCCCGGGCGTAGGCCTCGACCACCCGCGGGTCGTGGGAGAGGGCCGTCGGAGGGAACGGCACGCGGAAGCGCAGGCGGGGCAGCAGGCGCCGCGCCACGGCCGCGATCAGGCGGGCGAGGAGCGGCGTGTCGGGGCTGCGCAGGAAGGGACTGCTCAGCGCCAGGGCGGCGAAAGGACGGCCCGGCTGGCGGACGAAGTCGGCGGCGATCAAGCCGCCCAGGCTGTGGCCCAGGAGGAGCCAAGGGGCGGTGGGCTCCGCCTCCGTCTCGCGGGCCGCGCGGGCGGTGAAGCGGGCGAGGTCGTCCCGGTAGTCGGCGAAGCGCTCGACGTGGCCCCGCCGGCCGCCGGAGTCGCCGTGGCCCCGGAGGTCGAACAGGTGGCACTCGAAGCGCGCGGCGAGGAGCTCGCCGACCAGGCGACGGTAGCGACCCCGGTGCTCGCCGAAGCCGTGGACGATCACCAGCCGCGCCCGGGGCGTCGCCAGCCGGTGGTGCTCGCCCGCGAGCTCCAGGCCGTCGCGGGTCGGCGTCCGCGACTGTTCGGCCGCGGGCCCGGGGAGCGAGGCGGTGTCGCGGGTGTCCATGCGCCGGGTCGATCAGGAGCGGCGAGCATAG
>CAZIIB010000036.1:0-13182 GCA_964539125.1 uncultured Thermoanaerobaculia bacterium
GGGCGCCCCCTCCCCGCCCGTGGGGTGGGACGGGGATCGAGGGGCTGCGGGGGGCATCCAGTCAACCGTCCCCTTCCCTCCCGTGGGGTGGGAAGGGGATCGAGGGGATGCGGGGGGCATCCAGATGATCGAGCACATCTCCGACACGGCGGCCTGGGTCGCCATGTACCGGGCTCTCGAGAGCGAGCGTCCGGACGCCATCTTCCACGACCCGTACGCCCGCCGCCTGGCGGGAGAGCGCGGCGAGGCCATCGTCGCCTCGATGCCCAAGGCCCTCGCCTGGAGCTGGCCGATGGTGGTGCGCACCGCGCTCATGGACGAGATGACGGAGCACCTGGTCTGGGAGGAGCGGGCCGACCTGGTGATCAACCTCGCCGCCGGGCTGGACGCCCGCCCCTACCGCCTGCGCCTGCCCGCCGAGCTCTCCTGGGTGGAGGTGGACTTTGCCGACGTCATCTCCTACAAGGAGCGGATCCTCGCGGACGAGACGCCCCGCTGCCGGCTCGAGCGCGTGCCCCTCGACCTGACCGACCGGGAGGCGCGCAGGACCCTCCTCGAGCGCCTGGCGGCCCCGGTGCACCGGGCCCTGGTGATCAGCGAGGGGTTGCTGGTCTACCTCGGAGCCGAAGGGGTGGAGGCCCTGGCGGAGGACCTGCGCGCCATCCCGGCGGTCGAGTGGTGGCTGATCGACCTCGCCTCGCCCCAGGTCCTGGTCTGGATGAAGCGCTCCTGGGGCAATCAGGTGGCCGCCGGCGGCGCCCCGTTCCGCTTCGCCCCGGCCGAAGGCACCGCGTTCTTCGCTCGCCTGGGCTGGCGCGAAGAGGTCTACCGCTCCATGGGCGAGGAGGCCGAACGCCTCGGCCGCACCCCCTGGTGGTGGCCGATCCCCAAGTTCCTCGGCCGCTTCACCTCGGCCAAGAAACGCGAGGCGGCGCGCCGCATGTCCGGCGTCGTGCTGCTCTCGGTCGAGGGGGAGCGGCCCCGGTAGGGTGGTTCGCCGGCCTCCCGCGCCGACTCACTCCTCGCGCAGCGTGCGGGCCGGGTCGAGCTCGAGCACTCGGAGCCCGGGAACCAGCGTGGCGCCGGCGGCGACCAGCGCCAGGAATGCCGCGCCGGCCGCGAAGGCCCAGGGATCGGTGGTGCCCACCCCCCACAGGAAGTGCTCGAGCAGGTGCCCGGCGGCCAGGGCACCGGCGCAGCCCACGGCGATTCCGGCCACGGTGAGGGCCGCCACCGGCGCGGTGATCGCCCGGATCGCCTGGCCGAAGGTGGCGCCCAGGGCGAGTCGGATGCCGAGCTCCCGGGTCCGCTCCACCACGGCGTTCGCCACCAGTCCCTGAATGCCGAGGGCGGCGAGGAGCGCGGCGACGGCGCCGAGGGTCGCGATCAGCGCCATCAGGAAGCGTTGCTCCGACAAGGCGCCCGCCTCGACCTCGTCCATCCGCTGGAACGCCGTGAAGGGCAGGCCGGGGTCGACCTCGGCCATCGCCCGCCGGATGCCCGCGATGGTCGGCTCGGCGGCGAGGTCCGAGCGCACGATCCAGCTCGGCTCGAACCAGGTGTGGACGAGGGTGAAGAGAGAGGCATCGAGCTGCGCGGAGGGGAGGTAGACCACCGGGACGCGGGCGACCGGAGCGCGGCCTCCCAGCCCCTCGGGGCTCTCCAGGACGTCGCCCACGACTCCGACGATCCGGCGCTCGGCACCGGCGATCGCCACCCTGCTGGCCAGGGGATCGGCACCCGAGAGAAAGCGCTCGACGAACCGCCGGTTGACCACGGCCACCGGCGAGGCCCCGGGCCCGTCGGACTCCCGGAACGGCCGTCCCCGGAGCAGCGAGACGCCGAGGGTCGCGAAGTACCCGGGGGTCACGTAGGTCGTGGACACCGAGGTCAGCTCGGTGGGCTCGTGGCCGGGGGCGAGTGCCGAGACGCCGAGGTTGAGGAGCCTCGCGTACGGCAGACCGAGACCCACCGCCGCCGACTCGACGCCGGGCAGCCGGCGGATCCGCGCCAGGCTCTCGTGGAGCAACCCCTCGATCCGCTCCCGGCTCGCATAGCGGGCGTCGTCGAGCGACAAGGTACCGGTCACGACGCCCGCGGGGTCGAACCCGGGGTCGAGATTCCGCAGATGAAGGAAGGTCCGCACGAGGAGCCCGGCGAAGACCACCAGCATCACGCCGAGCGCCACCTCACCCAGGACCAGGAGGCGCCGCGGCCAGCGGGTCGAGCCCCCGGCACGACCCCGGCCGCCGGCAGCGGCGAGGGCGAGGCGCGGATCGAGGCGGGAGACGTGGAGCGCCGGCCCGATGCCGAAGGCCAGGCTGGTGACGAGCGACAGCAGGGCGGTGGCGGCGATCACCCGGCCGTCGAGGGCCACCGGCTGCCAGAGCCCCAAGCCGTCGCGGGCGAAGCCCGTGAGCGCGTCCAGCCCGAGGCGGCCCAGGACGAGCCCCAGGGCGCCCCCCACCAGGGCGAGGACCAGGCACTCGACCAGGACCTGGCGGGCCACCGCCCAGCGCCCGCTGCCGAGCGCCATCCGGGCCGCGATCTCCCGGCGCCGCTCGCTCGCGCGAGCCAGCATCAGGCTCGCCAGGTTGGCGCAGACGATCGCCCAGACCAGCCCCACCGCACCCCAGAGGAGGAGGACCGCGCTCCGCGTCGTGTCGTCCACGATCCCGGTGCGCAAGGGCACGACCGAGAAGCGGGTCTCGACCTTCGGGTCGCCGTTGCGCTCCTGCCAGTCCGGACCGGCGAGGGCCGCCACCTCGGCGCTCGCCTCGGCCCAGGTGGTGCCGGGCTCGAGACGCACGACGATGCCGTAGTTGGAGCCCTCGCCCTCACCGGTCGTCGAAGGCCGGAGCGGAGTCCAGAGGTCCGCCGGGGTGGTCGACCGGAAGCCCTCGGGCATCACCCCGACGACGGTGTAGGGCTCGCCGCGGAGGAGGATCGAGGTGCCGAGGACCGCCGGGTCGGCGGCGAACGCCCGGCGCCACAGACCGTGGGAAAGGACCACGACCCGGGGGCCGTCGGGCACGTCCTCCCGGGCGGTGAAGCCCCGGCCCAGGGCCGGCGCCATGCCGAGCACCCGGAAGAACCCGGCCGCGACGCGCTGCTGCTGGACGTTGACCGCCCGCTCGCCGGCGAGCAGGTTGACGCCGCTCACCCAGCCCGCATACGGCGCGAGGTCGACCGACTTGGCGTGCTCGTGGAGCACTTGCCAGGTCCTTCCGTCCTGGGCGATGCGCTGGTACTCGAGCTCTCCCGACCGGGTGGTGGTCGCGACCATGCCGAGTCGATCGGGCTCCGGATAGGGCAGAGCGCGCAGCAGCAGGGCATCGACCATGCTGAAGATCGCGGCGTTCGCCCCGAGACCGATCGCCAGGGTGGCGACGGCGGTCACGGTAAACAGGGGTCGCTTCCCGAGCACGCGCAGGGCGTGACGGACATCGCGAGCCAGGGCTTCGAGGAGCTGGGAAGATCCGAGCATCACGGCCTCGTGGTCTGGGGTGAAGGGTTTCGGTGGACCTTCAGGCGCACGTGGGCGGGCTCGACGGCGAGCACCGCCAGGCCCGGCGGCGGCTCGACCTGGGCCGGGGTGACCTCGAACGTACGCCGGCCCAGGGCCAGGGGATGACCGTCGAGCCGGACGCGAAGGTCGCTCAGGTCGCCGAAGTACAGGGTCCTGCGCGGTCCGGTGAGAGTGACCCGGACCTCCGGGGGCTCGACGTCGTCCAGCACCAGCCCGGAGGGCAGGTTCTCGACCACGACGGGCGCCGAGTGCACCGACGCGGCCATGTCGAGGCCCGAGGCAGTGAGAAGCCAGGCGGTCGAGGCCAGCAGCACGGCGAGGAGCGCCTCGGGCCAGCGCCGGGCCAGCCACCTGCGGCGCACCGCCGCCGGCTGCGGGGCCACCCGCTCGGCGAACCGGCGCAGACGCGACGCGAGCTCGGCCGGCTCCTGGAGGGTCACGAGCTCCCCCTCCTCGGCGACCGAGATCGTGCCCCGCTCCTCGGACACCACCAGACAGAGGGCATCGGTGCGCTCGGCGAGGCCCAGGGCGGCGGCGTGCCGCGTCCCTCCCGGGCCGAGCTTCGCCGGGCGGCTCGACAGAGGCAGGTGCACCGCGAAGTGGGTCACCACGTCGCCCTGGACCACCACCGCGCCGTCATGGCCCGGGGAGTGGGAATCGAAGAGGCTCAGCAGGAGCGGCTCGCTGAGGAGGCCCTGCAGGACGACTCCCCCTTGCAGGTGGCGCTCCACCACCTCCCGGCCCGGCAGCACGAGAATCGCGCCGGTGCGGCTCCGGGCGAGGCGCGTCGCGGTCCTCACCAGGACGTCGATCGAGTCGGGCGGCGGCGCCGGACGGTGGCGCCGAAGCCCGAGCACACCGATGCGCTCGAAGATCCGGCGCAGCTCGTCCTGGAACACGACCACCAGGATCAGAACCAGGACGGCGAAGAAGCCCTGGAGGATGAAGGCGGTCAGCCTCAGGTCGAGCTGGCGTGCGGCGAGGTAGACGAGCCCGAGGATCGCCAGCCCGGCGAGCGCCGCCCGCGCGCGGGTGCGCCGGAGCCAGAGGATCGCCGCCCAGAGGAAGATGGAGACCACCGCGATGTCGACGAGGTCGGTCCAACTCAGGCTCGGCAAGGCACCCATGAGATCCACCCGAGATGGTAACCCACCCACACTCCCACCAGCTGCCACCCTCTTGGTGGTGGCGCCGGTCGGGGGCGTCCCTCCGCCCCCTCTGGTAGAGTCCTCTTGCTCCCCACTCGCACCTCCTCCGGCGCCGCCATGCCTCGACAGCTCTACCTCATCCGCCTCTCGGGCGAGGTCACCACCAAGGCCCCGAGGACCCGTGCCCGGTTCGCCCGGCGCCTCACCCAAAACCTGGAGGACGGCCTCACCACGGCCGGCCTCGACTTCGAGATCGATCGCCAGTGGAGCCGGCTCTACGTCGAGGTTCGAGGCACGAACCGAGCGGGCGGAGTGCCCGGCGCCGCGGCCGAGGTGATCCGTCGAACCTTCGGCGTCCATTCGGTCTCGGCGGTCGAGCGCCGGCCCTGGCGCGACCTGGCCGACCTGGTCGCCGCCGGACACGAGCTCTTCGCCGACGCCGTCACCGGCAAGAGCTTCGCCGTGCGCGCCCGGCGAACCGGCGATCGCTCGAAGATCCCGGTCCGCTCGAAGGCGCTGGAGGTCGAGCTCGGAGCGGCGCTCCTGCGCCACGCCCGCGAGGTCGACCTGGACCGGCCGGAGGTCACGGTCTCGGTGGAGATCCACGCCCGCGAGGCCTACTTCTTCCGCGGCCGGATCATGGGTCCGTCGGGCCTCCCTCTGGGCACCGAGGATCGGGCCCTCGCCCTGGTCTCGGGAGGGTTCGACTCGGCCGTCGCCTCGTGGATGATGCTCCGTCGCGGCGTGGCGCTCGACTACGTCTTCTTCAACCTGGGCGGCACCGCGCACGAGCTGGGCGTCCTGCGAGTGATGAAGGTGGTCGCCGATCTCTGGAGCCACGGCGCTCACCCTCGCCTCCACTCGGTCGACTTCCGCCCGGTGGTCGCCACCCTCCAGGCCACCGTGACGCCACGCTACTGGCAGGTGATCCTGAAGCGGCTCATGCTGCGCGCAGCCGAGACCCTGGCGCGGCGCCTGCGATCGGGAGCTCTGGTCACCGGCGAGGCGATCGGCCAGGTCTCTTCGCAGACGCCCCAGAACCTGGCGGTCATCTCCCGTCCCATCGAGCTGCCGATCCTGCGCCCGCTCCTGGCGTTCAACAAGGAGGAGATCATCGACCGGGCCCGGGAGATCGGCACCTACGAGCTCTCCTCGGCGGTGGACGAGTACTGCGCCATCCTGCCGAAGAAGCCCGCGACCCGGGCCTCCCTGGGGACCGTCGATCGCGAGGAAGGAGCCCTCGATCTCTCGATCCTCGACTCCGCCGTCCGGGAGCGCACGGTCCGGGAGCTGCGCCGCCTCGACCCTGCCGAGCTGGTCGGCGGCGACCTCGAGATCGACCGGATCCCGGAGGGCGCCCGGCTGATCGACCTGCGCTCCGAGGCGGCATTCGCCGCCTGGCATCCCGCCGGAGCCGAGCACCGGGACTTCTTCCGGGCGCTCGAGAGCTTCCGCTCGTTCGATCGCGCCCCGACCTACGTCCTCTACTGCGAGGTGGGCCTGAAGAGCGCCCATCTGGCCGAGCTCATGCAGCAGGAGGGCTTCCGGGCCTACCACGTCCCGGGCGGCGCCCGCGAGCTCCTGCGCCGAGAGACCGAACGGGACCCGGCCGCCGCCAACCTCCTCGCTCCGGCGCTCCTCGACTGATCGTTCCTCCGCCCGCGGCGCCCCTCCGCCTGGAGGCGTGGGAGAATGCCCCTCGCCTTGATCTCCCTGGAGCCGATCGTCCGGCGGCGATGGTGGGTGATCGCCGTCTTCACGATCCTGGTGGCCGCCGCCGCCCCGGGAACGCTTCGCCTCGAGACCGACAACTCGCCCGAGTCCTTCTTCGCCGAGAACCACGCCGAGCGGGCGCGCTTCGATCAGCTCGAGCACGACTTCGGCCGGGACCGGGGCGTGCGCTTGGTGCTCGAGGGCGACGGCCTCTGGACCCGCCGGGGGCTCGCCTGGCTCGCCGCTCTCGAGGCGGGGGCCGCGGTCACCGGTGGAGGACCGGGTGGCGTCTACGGAGCCGCCGGCCCCGTGCGCTATCACCGGCCGCACCTCGCGGTGTGGCCGCCGGACGATCCGCTGGCCTTCCGGCGCCTGCTCCTCGCCGACCCGGTCGACCGCAACAGCGGCTGGATCGGCCGCAACGGGGAGCCGGTGACGGTGATCGCCGGGCTGTTCAAGCTCTCGCCCGAGCGCCAGGCGGGGACCCTCGTGGCCCTCGAGGCGATGCTCGCTCCCCGGTCGCCTCGCGGAGCCCGCCGTCCCGCCGCCGGCGAGGACGCTCGGAGCCCTCAGGAGCTCCTCGCCGCCGGGCCGCCGCCCGGCGTGCGCGGGTTTCTCGCCGGACTGCCGGTGGTGGGCCGGGCGCTCGACCGGGCCCAGGACCGGTTGCTGCGGCGTCTCATCCCCTGGATGTTGCTGGTCGCGACGGCTCTTCTCGCGGCGATCTTCCGGAGCGTCTCCGGCGTCCTCCTGCCCCTCGCCTTGCTCGCGGTCTCCCTCGTCGCGGTCCTCGGCGCGATGGGGTACGCCGGCGCGCACATCGACTTCGTGGTCGTGCTCCTGGTCCCGCTCGCGTCGGTGATCGCATTGGCGACCGGAGTCCACGTGCTCGCCTACCACCGGCGCCTCCTCGCGACCGGCGTCGAGCCCGCGCAAGCGACGGTCGAGACCTACCGGGTCAAGGCCTGGCCGGTGCTCTGGACGGGAATGACCACCTGTGTGGGCTTCGCCTCCCTGGCGGCGAGCCCGGTGCCACCGGTGCGCGCCCTCGGCCTCTGGACGGCGTTCGGGATCGCCTTCATGACCCTGGCCGCCCTGTCGCTCTTCCCGGCCCTCCTCGCCGCCTTCACCGGCCGCGGCCGGGCCCGTCGCCACCAGCGCTTTTCGCTCGAAGCCTGGATCGGCCGTCGGGCCCGCGTCTGGGCGGCCTCGGCGGTGGCGCGACCGGGCCTCGTCTACGCCGCCTTCGGGGCCATGGCCCTCCTCGCCGCCTCCGGGCTCCCCTGGATGACGGTAAACACCAACACTCTCGACTACTTCCGTCCGGACCACCCCGTGGTGCGCCAGGTCGAGCGCATGGAACGGGCCGGTCTCGGTCCGGTCTCGGCGAGCCTGGTCCTCGACGCCGGCGACGGGCCTGGACCGTTCGGGCGCACGGAAGCCCTACGGCGGCTCGCCTCCCTGGCGGCCGAGCTGCGGCGCGAGCCGTTGGTCGCGGGGGCGCTCTCCGCCGGCGACCTCGTGGCGGATCAGGCCCGCCTGGGCTCGCCCCCTCCGGCCGGCACCGATCCGCTGGTCGCGGCACGGGCCGGGATGGCCCAGGTCCCCGAGCTCTCCCAGCTCCTGCGCTTCGTGCTGACGGGCGACGGCGGACGCACCCGCATCCTCCTCTTCACGCCCATGCGGGGCTACACCGAGCTCGAGCCGATCTACCGGCGGGCCGAGGCGGCCGCCCGCCGGGCCTTCCCCGCCGCGCGCGCCTGGGTGACCGGGGAGTACCCGCTCATCCTCACCTATCAGCGCTCGCTGCTTTGGACCATCGTGGTCTCCTTCACCGCGACGTTCCTGGTGATCGCCGGGCTGCTCACGTGGCTCCTGCGGAGCGGCTCCCTCGCGCTCCGCGCCCTGCTACCCAACCTCTGGCCCGTGGTCCTCGTCCTGGGGGCCATGGGTTGGCTGCGCGTCCCGGTGGACAGCACCACGGTGATGGTGGCGGCGGTGGCCCTGGGGTTGGCGGTGGACGACACCCTCCACACTCTGGGCCACCTGCGGCGGCTCCTCATGGCGGGGGATGCGGGCGCCGCGGCGACGTCGGCCGCCGCGCGCTCCGAGCTGGTGAGCGACTGTCTGGGCGAGGTGGCCGGAGGACACGTGACCTCCTCGCTCATCCTGTGCCTGGGCTTCGCGGTCGCCGCGGGCTCGGAGCTCCTGCCGGTCTCTCGCTTCGGTGCCTTCGCGGCCCTCGCCGTCGGCGCCGCCCTGCTGGCGGACCTGCTGCTGGTGCCGGCGCTCCTGGCACGCGCGCCGGAGCGCTCGCTCGGGCGCCTCGTGCGGTGAGGCGGGCCGTCGGCCCGCCTCAGGCGCTACCGTGCTGGCTGCGGAGGACCCACGCGCCCGCCCCGAGGAGCAGGAGGACCAGCAACGTCAGGCCCAGCGGGGTGAGCTCGGGGATCTCGAGCAACCGCTGGAGGCGACTGGCGTTCCAGCTGCCGGTGGACCCGTTGAAGTCCCCTTGAGTCACGTCGAGTCCACCCGCCCCCTGGAAAACCTTGGTAGCGAGCCCGGAGCGCTCCGCCGGCGCCTTGGCCATCGCGGGGAGCGGGTTCCCGATCGAGCCGCTGAACGTCGCAGCGCCGGTGGGGTCCGCGCCGTTGATGGTGCCGGTGATGTTGGTCACCCCGACCACCTCCGAGGGCGAGAGCATCCCGGTGAGGTCGCCCGTCAGCTCACCGGGACAGCCGTCCGGCCCAGAGAGGAGCAGGAGGTCGGCCGGGCCGTTCCAGGTGTCCCCGTCCTGAGTCAGGGGCACGTCCCCCTGGTAGACGCAGGGTTCGCTGGCCTCGACCATGTAGACGGTCGCGGTGATCTGCCAGGTACCGCCGATGTCCGGGTTCGCGGCTTGGGCGAGGGCCGCCGGGGCGACCGCCAGGACAATCGCGAGAATGAGCAGTGGGGTGAGCGAGCGCTTCATGACGATCCTCCTCGATGTCATTGGCTGACAGTGCTTCTATTGTAGCCCACCCGCGGTGAAACCGCCCTTCTGCGGGCATCATAGGGGCGACCGTTGCCCTGAGGCGCTCCGGCGAGGCCCGAGGTCCGCCCGCTCACCGGCCACCTCCTCGACTCGATCTTCTACGGCCCGCGGTGGCTGCCCGGCGGCCCGACGGGGCCGGAGTCGAGCGTCTTCCTCTTCGTGGCACTGGCCACGGCCTTCGCCGCGCTGCACTTTCGGTTCCGCGAGGTCCGCTTCCGGCCGGAGCCGCCGGACCGGCGGTAGCTCCCCGGCGCCTTCGAGCAGCGGCGTTTGACCCCCGGCAGCGTCTGGTTCATAATCTGCCGCACTGCGGCAATGCCATGGACCGGACGGCCCGAGAGCACGATCGCCCTTACTCCCTCGGCGAGGAGATCTCCCACAGCGTGACCCACGGGGTGGGGATCGTGCTGAGCATCGCCGGGCTGGCGGTGCTGGTGGCCTTCGCGGCGCTCCGCGGCGGCGCTCGCCACGTGGTCGGTTGCGCCGTCTTCGGCAGCTGTCTGGTGCTCCTCTACACCGCCTCGACCGTCTACCATGCGATTCCCCTGCGGCGGGCCAAGCGGGTCCTGCGCATCCTCGACCACTCGGCGATCTACCTGCTGATCGCCGGCACCTACACCCCCTTCGCCCTGGTCACGCTGCGCGGTGTGGTGGGCTGGAGCCTGCTGGCCGTCCTCTGGGTGCTGGCGGTGGGCGGGATCGTGGCCCAGGCGGTCTCCCCTGCCCGGGGGCGATGGATCGCCCTCGGGCTCTACCTGGGAATGGGATGGAGCGCGGTCCTCGTGATCCGACCCCTGTACCGGGCGCTCGAGCCCGGGGGGTTCGCGCTCCTCTGCCTGGGCGGCGCGGCCTACACGCTGGGGGTGGCCTTCTACCTCTGGCGGGGTCTTCGCTACCACCACCTGGTCTGGCACCTCTTCGTCCTGGCCGGGAGCCTCTGCCACTACTTCACGGTGCTCTTCTACGTCGTGCCCCGGACGGCGGGCTGAGCCGGCCTCAGTTCCCGACGGGCACCGGCGCTCCCAGGGCGATCCCCTCCAGGCTCACGCGGCAGCGCCGGGCGAAGACCTGGACGCCGGCCGCTCGGGCCTCCTCCAGCGCCTCGGCGAAGGCCGGATCGATCGCCCGCGCCGCGACCACCCGCTCCACGTCCGCCCGTTGGGCCACGAACAGAACCGCCGCCCGGTAGGCGCCGCTCCGCACGTGCGCGGCGAGCTCCCGCACGTGGCGCGCGCCGCGGGCGGTGACGGCGTCCGGGAACAGAGCCACCTCCTCCTCCACCAGGGTCACGCTCTTGACCTCGAGAAGGAGTGGCGGACCCCCTCCGGCGCCGGCGGCGCCGAGGAGGAAGTCGATCCGCGAGCGGCCCAGCCGGTGCTCGGCGCGCTCCAGGCGATAGGGGCCCAGCTCGGGGAGCGCCCGGCGGCGGAGGGCCTCTCCGATGAGTCGGTTGGGGAGCGTGGTGTCGACGGAGACGAGGAAGCCGCCGGGCGCCTCGATCAGGACCGCGCTCCAGCGGGTCTTGCGGGCCGGATCGGAGGCGGGGCGCAGCCAAAGGGGACGGCCGGGCACCAGAAGCTCGCGGAGGCGCCCGGGATCGGCGAGGTGGGCCGCCACGGGCTCGCCTCCCGTCCGCAGCCGGGCGTGGACCACGAACCGGTTCGGGCGGGCCACGAAGCGGGCCGCCACCAGGGGCCCGCCGAGGGGGACGGCGACGGCGTCGGGCTCCACGTCGGGTGGAGTCTACCCGGCCGCGAAGCGGGCAGAGGGCGGGCGGCAAGGCGTGGTAGGGTCACGATAGACGAAACTGGACGGGAGGAAGGCCATGAGCGAGACCGTGCTGGAGCGGCCCGGGTCAGGCGCCCGTACACCGGTTCATCTCTGGATCGTCGGCGTCCTGGCCCTGCTGTGGAACGGGATGGGTGCGTTCGACTACCTCGCCACCGAGATGCGGCTGGACTTCTACATGAGCCAGTTCAGCCCGGAGCAGCTCGACTACTTCTACGGCTTCCCGGCGTGGCTGGTCGCCGCCTGGGCCATCGCGGTGTGGAGCGCGGTGGCGGGCTCCCTGGGACTGCTGCTGCGCCGTCGCTGGGCGGTCTGGATGTTTGGCCTGTCGATCCTCGGCATGGTGGTCACCACGCTCCACAACCTCGTGCTGACGGACGGGGCGGCGATCATGGGGCGGGCAGCGGTGCTCTTCACGATCGTCATCTGGGTGGTGGCGATCTTCCTCTTCCTCTACTCCCGCCGCCAGGCTCTCAACGGCGTGCTGGTCTGAGGGCCGAGACTCTTCACACAGGCACCAGCGCCCGAGCCGGCTCCATCGCCCCGCCTCCCAGGCAGATCTCGCCGTCGTAGAAGACCGCGAACTGCCCCGGGGCGAGGCCCGGGTCCGGGCGCTCGAGGCGCACCTCGAGGCCGCCCTCGGCGCGCCGCTCCACCGTGCAGACCGGGGTCGCCGGGCCGTGGCGCACCTTGACCCGGAGCTCCCTGCAAAGCGGCTGGCACCTGATTGGATCGCCCCCCTCACCCTCGATCCCTCTCCCGCCCTCGCGGTGGGAGAGGGACGTCGCCTCCCAAGGGTCGGAAAGCGGCTGGCACCTTGCGGGGGCGAGGCCGGACGGCGGCTCCCCGGCGATCCAGTGGGGCGTGGGCACCGTGAAGCGCTCCGGGGCGCGCGCGGCGAGCCCGTCGGCGTGCACCACCCAGATCGTGTCCGTGGCCAGGTCCTTCTCCACCACGAACCAGGGACCTCCCGAGAGCCCGAGGCCCTTTCGCTGCCCGAGGGTGTAGAACCAGTGCCCGCGGTGCTCGCCCAGGACCCGCCCGCTCCCCGCCTCCCGGATCTCCCCCGGGCGCTCCCCCAGGTGAAAGCGCACGAACGCGTCGAACGGAATCTCCCCCAGGAAGCAGATCCCCTGGCTGTCCGGACGCTCGGCGGTCGCCAGGCCCCAGCGCCGCGCCAGGCGCCGGACCTCGTGCTTGGCGAGAGCTCCCACCGGGAAGCGGCAGCGCCCGAGCTGGCCGGCGGTGAGCTGCGAGAGGAAGTAGGTCTGGTCCTTGACCCGATCGGCCGCCCGGGCCAGGCGCGGGCCGGCGGCGGTCTCGACCACCCGCGCGTAGTGCCCGGAGGCCACCACCTCGAACTCGTCACCGACCGCCTCCAGGAACGCCCCGAACTTGATCCGCCGGTTGCAGAGGACGTCCGGCGAGGGCGTCCGGCCCGCGCGGAGCTCGTCGAGCGCGTAGGCGACCACGCGCTCCCGGTACTCGCGCTGGAGGGCGACGACCTCGAGTGGAACGCCGGCCGCGGCCGAGACCGACCGCGCGTGGGCCAGGTCCTCCTCCCAGGGGCACTCACCCAGGCCGTGGAGCTCCTCCTCGAGCCAGACCTTGAGGTAGAAAGCGGTGACGTCGCGCTCGCCGGCTTCCACGAGGCGAAGCAGCGCCACAGACGAGTCGACGCCCCCGGAGAGGAGGACCGCGGTGCTCATTCCGTGAACCTTCGCCTGCCGGCCATGAGGCCTCTCAAGCGCCTGGGACTCGTTCGATCGTAGCTCCCCCGCCCACGTCCGCCGATCGAGCCTACGCCGTGGCCGCCAGCCTCCCGTCGAGCTCGAGCTCCGCCGCGATCCCCTGCATCGCTTCGAGCACGTTGCCCACGTGGTCCCAGAGCTCGAGCTTGCCGTCGAAGCACTCGCGGCTGAAGTCCTCGGTCGCCTCCCGCACGTGCTCGCGGTCGACCCCGGCCGCGA
>CAZIIB010000037.1:0-1030 GCA_964539125.1 uncultured Thermoanaerobaculia bacterium
CCCGCCCGGCGTGGGCAAGACCTCGGTCGCCCAGTCCATCTCCCGCTCCATGGGGCGCAAGTACGTCCGGGTCTCGCTCGGCGGCGTGCGCGACGAGGCCGACATCCGAGGCCACCGGCGCACCTACGTCGGCGCCATGCCGGGACGGATCATCCAGGGCATGCGGCAAGCCGGCACCAAGAACCCGGTCTTCCTCCTCGACGAGGTCGACAAGCTGGGAGTGTCCTACCAGGGAGACCCGGCGAGCGGCCTGCTCGAGGTCCTGGACCCGGCCCAGAACAACACCTTCACGGACCACTACCTGGGCGTGCCGTACGACCTCTCCGAGGTGCTGTTCATCGCCACCGCCAACTTCATCCAGAACATCCCGGCACCGCTGCTCGACCGGATGGAGGTGGTGGAGTTCGCCGGCTACACCGAGCGCGAGAAGCTGGAGATCGCCAGGCGCTACCTCTGCCCGCGCCAGATCCAGGAGAACGGCCTCGACGAGGAGCGCATCACCGTTACCGACGCGGCGATCTCCGAGGTGATCAGCCGCTACACGCGCGAAGCGGGCGTGCGCCAGCTCGAGCGCTCGATCGGCAAGCTCTGCCGCAAGGTGGCGCGCCGGATCGCCACCGGCGAGGTGGCGCGCGTCGACGTGGACGCGGACCGGGTGGGCGAGCTCCTCGGGCGCCCCAGGGTGCACCCGGAGAAGGCCCTGACCGAAGACGCGGTGGGCGTCGCCACCGGGCTCTACTACACGCCGGTCGGCGGCGACATCATGTTCGTCGAAGCGTCGACCATGCGCGGCAAGGGCGAGCTGGTGCTGACCGGCCAGCTCGGCGACGTCATGAAGGAGTCGGGCCGCGCCGCCCTGACCTACGCCAAGGCCCACGCCGCGGCGCTGGGGATCCCCGACGAGGCGTTCGACTCCGACGTCCACATCCACGTGCCCGCGGGGGCGATCCCCAAGGACGGCCCGTCGGCCGGAGTGACCATGGCCACCGCCCTGGTCTCGGCGCTCTCGGGCCGGCCGGTGCGCCAGGAC
>CAZIIB010000037.1:1040-3905 GCA_964539125.1 uncultured Thermoanaerobaculia bacterium
GCGGGTGCTGCCCATCGGCGGCGTCAAGGAGAAGGTGCTGGGCGCCGTGCGCGCCGGCATCCGAAAGATCGTTCTGCCGCGCGAGAACGAATCGCACCTCGAGGACCTGCCCGAGGACGTGCGGGCCTCGCTCGAGGTCTTCCCGGCCGACGAGCTCGGCGACGTGCTGGCGGTCACCCTGCGCGGCGCCTCGTTCCGGGAGGGCAGGCTCTTCTTCGGAGAGGAGGCCGGCACGGGCCGGACCGCCGGCGCCGAGCTACCTCACTGATCGCGACAATCCCGGGGTGGTCCGGCCGGCGCCGGCCGGGCCCTCTCGTTTTCAATAAGCGGCCGCCCCGGGCCCGGGGCGGCCGTCCTGTCTCGTCCGGAGATCCTTCGCTTCGATCCGACGTCGCGTGGACGGCTGGCAGGGGGCTTGCTTGGTACGGGGTGGAACTGGTTTCACCTGCGACAAGGAGCCCTTCGTCATGAGACGTCACAGCCTCACGATCGCCGTCCTCGGTGCCGCCGTCGCCCTCGCCGCGCTCGGCGCCCTCCTCGGAGCCTGCGCCACCTCGGGGGTCAACGCCGGCCAGGTCAACCTGATCTCCCTGCAGGAGGAGTGGAGCCTCGGCCAGCGCCTGGCCCAGGACCTTCGCGGCAAGCTCCGTCTGGTCGACGACCGCCAGGCCGTGGGCTACGTGAGCCAGGTGGGCGGCCGAATCGTCGCCCAGACCGAGCTCGCCAACCTGCCCTGGCACTTCCACATCGTCGCCGACCCGGAAGTCAACGCCTTCGCCGTTCCCGGCGGTCAGGTCTACGTCAACACCGGCTTGATCGGCGCCGCCGGCAACGTCGCCGAGTTTTCCGGGGTGCTCGCCCACGAGATCGCGCACGGGGTGGCCCGCCACGGCACCGAGCAGCTCTCCCGCGCCTATGGGCTGCAGATCGTCGCCGGCCTGGTGCTCGGCGAGAACCCCTCCGTCTACGAGCAGATCCTGGCCCAGATCGTGGGCAACGGCGCCATGGCCAAGTTCAGCCGCGACGCGGAGCGGGAGGCCGACGCCCTGGGAGTCGTCTACATGTCCCGCGCGGGCTATGACCCCCACGGCATGCCGCAGGTCTTCCGGGTGCTCCTCCAGCAGCGCCGGAGCCAGCCGAGCGAGGTGGCGCAGTTCTTCTCCAGTCACCCGCTGACCGAGGAGCGCATCCGCAACGTCAACGCCGAGATCAAGAACAAGCACCTCACCGGGAGCATCCGCCACGATGCCGGCTACCAGCGGCTGAGGTCCCGCTTCTAGTCGTATCCCCCCGCTCCCCTCGTTCCCGTTCCCTCCCTCGAGGGGGGAAGGGGACGCCCCCACCCAGAGTTGCCGGGCCGACGCTCATTCTCGGGGCCGGACGCCTTCGGGCAGCTCGGTGCGCTCGACCACCCGCCCGAAGAAGACCGCGTTCAGCAGCAGCTTCTCCGTCCCGTACCAGACGCCCCGGAAGGCGGGGTCGTCGACCATGCGCACCACCAGCCCCTTCCCCACCCGCGTGGCGATGACCGCGGGCGTGCCGGCGAGGCGCGCCAGGTTCTCGGGTGAGACGTAGCCGGCCAGCAGCGGCCTCTCGGCGTAGCGGACCGGCGTCTCGTAGGGGTTCGAGCTCGGGGTCAGGGTGAGGGTCGAGTCCCGGAAGACCGGCAGGGTCTCCCGGGTGTAGCCGTAGGCGATCGGATGGGTGACGTCCAGGTGCGCCTGGAAGATCGTTCCCGCCACCAGCGGCACGGCGGCGTCGCTCTCGAACCGGGCGTACGGCCGAGGCTCGGGGTTTGCGGCGGGGGTCTCCAGCCCCGGCGAGCCGTTGCCGCCGCCGAGACCGAGAAGCGCCCCCTCCGCCCAGACCGCCGCCCGCTCGGTCGTCACCAGGGTGCCCCCCTGACGCACCCACTCGCCGAGCTTCCCCGCCTCGCCTTCGGGCAGCCCGTCCCAGGAGCCGTCCACCATGACGATACTGGTGTAGCGGGAGAGGTCCGTCCGCCCGAGGTAGGAGCGGTCCACCAGGGAGATCTCCATGCCCATGCGATGGTCGAGGAGGAACCAGGCCTCCCCCGCCTGGTAGGAGGAGACGCCCCGGCCGATGAGGATCATGGCCTCCGGTCGCGCCAGGGGCTCGAGGCTCGGGCTCCCCAGGTCGACGCCGTCGCCGTTGAGCCCCGAGGCCAGCGAGTAGACGTCCACGCCGTCCTCGCGCGCCGCGCTCTCGAGAAGCTTCCGCACCTCGTCGGCCCGCTCCTCCTGGAGGCCCAGGGGCACCACCACCGTGCCGTAGCCGAACGCGTGGCGGCCCGCCGGCGTGTCGGCCTCGAACGGCTTGGTCGCCACCCGGGCGAGGATCCCCGCGCGCTCCAGGCGGTAGAGGGCCCGGGGAGCGAAGGCTCCGGTCCACTCGAAGGCGTAGGCCACGGGGCCGGAGCCCAACGCCAGCCGTCCGGGGGCGATCGCCGCCGTCTCCACCGCTTCACCCATCAGGTCGGGCCGGAAGGCCCGCGCGTCGAGCTCGGCGTACGGCAGGCCGAAGGCCAGGGGGAGGGTCCAGGCCGAGACGTCGTAGAAGGTCGTGTCGGTGAAGTCGGTGGGGCGCTCGAAGAGGGCCTCGAGGAGCCGGTACTGGCGCTGAGCTGTGGGCACGACGTAAGCGCTCCCCGGCTCGTAGGTCTCGCCGCCGACACTCACCTCCCGGGCGAGGCGATCGACCGCGATGCCGTGGCCCCGGAGCACCGCCACCAGCTCGGCGGCCCGCGCCGGGTCGTGCCGGTCGCCTACCAGGTAGGCCTTGACGGGCGAGCGTCCCGCCTCGGCCAGGGCCTCGGCGTAGAACCGCCGCTGGTAGGCGAGGAGC
>CAZIIB010000037.1:3915-13086 GCA_964539125.1 uncultured Thermoanaerobaculia bacterium
GTCAGCTGCCGCCCGCAGGGTCGAGAGCGAGGTCAGGAACTGGTTCCGGATGGCGAAGGGGAAGGTGAGCAGGCCCTGCTCCGTCTCCTGCTCGTGTCCTCGGGCGCTCGCCTGCTCGAAGAGGATGCCCACCGCTCCCTGGATGTCCGGGTAGGTCGAGCCCTTGCCGAAGTAGAAGTCGTCGAAAGTCTCCTGGGAGTAATAGAGGCTCCCGGCGGCGTCCAGGGCCCGGGCGTGGTAGCGGGCGAGCTCCCGGGTGAGCTCCACGTTCTCCGGCGGGGTGATGGGGTTCTGGCGGCTCGGTACCCCGGGCTGAAAGAAGAAGGTCGAGCGGCTCCCCATCTCGTGGAAGTCGGCGAGCACATTGGGCCGGAAGCGTTGGAAGACGGCCACGCGGTGGCGGCTCTCCGGCTGCTGGAGGAGCAGCCAGTCCCGGTTCAGATCGAACCAGTAGTGGTTGGTCCGGCCGCCGGGCCAGGCCTCCACGTGCTCGCGGTCGGCCGGGTCCGCCACCGCCTGGGCGCCCCGGTACATGTTGGCCCAGTGGGCAAAACGGCCGAGGCCGTCGGGATTGAGGGCCGGGTCGATGAGCACCACCGCCCGGTCGAGGAACCGCGCCACCTCGTCGCCGCGGCTCGCCGCCAGGTGGTAGGCGACCAGCATGGAGGCGTTGGCGCCCGAAGCCTCGTTGCCGTGGATGCTGTACCCGAGATAGACGAAGACCGGCTGGCCGGCGAGGTCCGTCCCGCCGGAGCCGGAGCTCGATTCGGACGGCGAGGCCGGCTCGGAGAGGGCGCGGTGACGGGCCACGAGCTCGTCCAGGTGCGCCAGGTGGTCGGGCGACGAAAGGGTCAGGAGCACCTGGGGCCGGCCCTCATGGGTGCGCCCGATCTCCTCGATCCGCACCCGGTCGGAGACCTCGGCGAGCCGCTCCATGTAGGCCACGAGCCGGTCCGGCCGCACGTGGCGGGAGCCCACCGGGTAGCCCAGGACCGACTCGGGGGTGGGAACCGCCGGGTCGTACTCGACCCCCGGGGGCAGGTAGTAGGAGAGCTGGACCGAGTCGGGCAGGGACTCGGTGCGGGCCGCGGTCGGAGCCGGAGCCTGGGCCGGAGCCGCCGGCACGGAGGCGGGAACGAGAAGCGCCGCGAGGGCGCCGGCGATGAAGGCGACGCGGCCGCGCCGGCCGAGTCGGGGCCCGGCGGGCCCGCAGGGGGCCTTCGCGCCCGTGGCGGGTCGGTGCATGTTGCCTCCGAGAACGGTGGTTACCGCGCCGCCTGGAAGATGGCGCGCTGGAGGGCGATGTTGTCCCGGTGACCGGTGAGCTTGGCGGTGATCTTGCCCCGGACCGGGTAGCCGAGCAGGTAGAGGTCGCCGATGATGTCCAGGATCTTGTGGCGCACGAACTCGTCCGGGAACCGCAGCTCGGTGTTGATCACGTTGTCCTCGCCGACCAGGATGAAGTTGTCGAGGCGCCCGCCCGAGCCGAGACCGATCTCGTTCATCATCTGGAGATCGCGCATGAACCCGAAGGTCCGGGCCGGGGCGATCTCGCGGCGGTAGGCCTCGAAGTCGGTGAGGGTGAACTCGTGGTACTGCTCGCCGACCGGCTGCGGGTACCGGAGCAGATAGGAGACGGAGAACACGTCGGCCGGCTCGATCACCAGGCTCTTCTCGCCGCCCTTGCCGTCGCCCACCTCGTAGCGGCGATCGATCACCAGCTCCCGTCGCGGGGCGCCCTGGTCCTCGAGCCCGATCTCTAGCAGGCGGTCGCAGAACTCCCAGGCCGAGCCGTCGAGCACCGGGATCTCGCCGTGCACCTTGATCAAGAGGTTCGTGACGCCGGCGGCGTGGAGAGCCGAGAGCAGGTGCTCGACGGTGCGCACCGACTGCCCCGAGCGCTCGAGGGTGGTGGCGAAGCCGGTGTCGGCCACCGCGGAGACGTGGGCCGGGATGAGGACGTCCTGGGGCAGGGTCAGGAAGTGGATGCCGCTGTCCGGGGGGAGCGGCTGGATGACCATGCCCGTGCGCCCACCCGAGTGGAGCCCCAGGCCGTAGATCACGCTCGCCTCGCGGATCGTGCGCTGGGGTACGTCGACGGTCCGGAGCTGAGGCAGCTCGGGCGGCGGCTCGATCCGGCTGGCGGTCTCCGTCCGCCCTCCCAGCTCGAGGACCCCGGCCGCCTTCGCCGCCCCGCCCTCGCCGCCCTGCCGCTGGGCCAGGGCCCCGGCCACCGCCGCCACGGTCTGGGCGTAGGAGAGGGGCTTTTCCAGGTAATCGTGGGCACCCATCTTGATCGACTTGACCGCGGTCGACGCGGTGCCGTGGCCGGAGATCATGATCACCGCGGCCGCCGGATCCACCTCCTTCAACGCCTGGAGGGTCTCGAGGCCGTCCCGGTCGGCGAGCCAGATGTCGAGGAAGACCAGGTCCGGGCGCTCGCTCTGGTAGATCTCGAGCGCCTCGCGGCCGCTGGTGGTGGTGCGCGTGCGGTAGCCCTCGTCTCCCAGGATGTCGGAGAGGGTGGCGAGGATGCCGGGCTCGTCGTCGACGATCAGGACCAACTCATTCATGCGCGCGAAAGTCTAGCAGGGCAGGGGCTCTCGGCGTTTCAGCGAAAGCGCAGGGCGCCTGGAACTTTGACGAGGGCGAAGCGTACGTGAGCTTGATGGAGCTCGACCGACAGCGGCTCGGCAGAAACCTCCGCAACGGCGTTGCGGCGGCCCTCCTGGGCGTCGCCATCGGCTTCATCTTCTGGATCGCCAACTCCGGCACCCAGTACCTCCTGCCCCAGCTCCTGGTCTCCGCCCTGATCGGCCTGTGCATCTACTTCGTCGCCCACAGCCTGGTGCGCCTCTCCAACCCCGTCCTCCGGCGGCTGACGGGCTGGCGCTCGCGGACCTTTCTGGCGGCGCTGTTCTTCATCGCGGGGGCGCTCGGCTGGGGCCTCGCCACGGTCCTCGTACCCCTGGTGTCCGGTGGGGCCTGGAGACTCAACGTGGGCGGCTTGCGGTGGGCGCTGATCTTTGCCGGCGGCGTCGGCGCCACCGCGGGCCTGAGCCTCTACAGCTACCAGGTGCTCCGCGACCGCCTCGAGCGCTCGATCGAGAGGATTCACGAGCAGGAGAGCGCCGAGCGCGAGCTCGAGACGGCCCGCGCCATCCAGAAGCGCCTCCTCCCCCCCACCCCCGTCGACGGCCCCGGCTACCGCGTGGCGGCCCGAAATCTCCCGGCCCGCTACGTGGCGGGAGACTTCTTCGACCTCTGCCCGGGCGACGAGGGCTCGCTGGGGCTGGTGGTGGCGGACGTGGCCGGCAAGGGGATGGGGGCGAGCCTGGTGATGGCCTCGGTCAAGACCATGGTGTCGTTCGTCGCCCCGGGGCGCTCGCCGGCCGCGATCCTGACCGAGCTCAACCGGAACCTGGTCGCCGAGCTCGGGCCCCGGGAATTCGTGGCGCTCTGCTTCGTCCGCTACCAGCCGGCGACCGGTGCCTTCGAGCTGGCAAACGCGGGCCTACCCGACCCCTACGTGCTCGCCGCCGGGCAGGCTCCGCGCCTCCTGCCGGCGCCCGGCCCGCGCCTGCCGCTCGGCATGCGCGCCGAGCTCTCCTACCAAGCGGTCGCGGGCCACCTCGCGGTGGGTGAGCGGCTGCTGGTCCTCTCGGACGGCCTCCCGGAAGCGCCTCTGGCCGACGGCGAGCCCCTGGGCTATGAGCGCCTGGAGGAGCTGCTGACGTCCGACGGCGGCTCGCCGGAAGCGTGGCTCGACGCCCTGGTGGAGCGGCTCGAGGCGCTCAGTCGCGAGGTCCGTCAGGACGACTGGACCGCGCTGGTCCTCGAGCGGACGGCCTGAGCCGAGAGGGGGGTCTGGCGCCGCCTCGCCGAGTCGCTACCCGTCGGCAGCCGGCCGCGTCGCGGGATCGGCCTCCCGACGCCCCGCGGCCTCGAGCCAGAAACGGAAGCGGGCCTCGAGCACGGTCAGGTAACCCGCCTCGTGGGCGAGCTCGCCGGCCAGTCGGTCGACGACGTCGCCCAGGAGGCGCTCTTCCTCGGCCTCCGCCAGGTCGCCGTCGCCGCCGTGGCCTCGCCGGAAAGAACCGGCGAGGCGGCGGGCGGCCCGGCGCAGCACTCGCCGGCTCCCCCGGAACGCCCGCTTGAGCACCTGGTCGACCGGCCGCGGGTCGACCTCGTCGAGGGTCTCCTCTATCGCCCGGCGAACCCGCCAGGCCGCGAGGTCGTCCGCCGGCGCCGGCCCTGCCCCCGAGGTCGGATCGAGCGCGGCGCCGAGGAGGTAGCCCTCGTGGAAGGTGCGCGAGGCGGTGTCGACGCTCTCCTTGACGGCGAAGACCAGAAGCACCTTGCGGAACAGCTTCGCCGACAGCCGGACGGTGACGCTCCAGAGCGCCCAGCCGAGCCAGCCCAGGCACCCGCGACCCGGTTGAACGGTCCCCGCCAGGTAGTCGACCTGCCGCGTCGTGAGCGCCGCGCCGCGCTCCCGGGCGAGCTCGCGGACCAGCCGGCGTCGGACGGCGGCGAGCACCCGGTCGTCCAGGAACGGCACGGGGATGAGCGGACAGAGGCCGGCCAGGAGACTATGGAAGGTGACCCGGCGGAGCCACGGAAGTGCCGGCGGGCTCGCCGCGGGAGCGCCGGCCGTCGGAGTCCCCGCGGGCTCCTTTGCGATACCGTTTCGCACGTGGCGCAAGAGTATGCACCCGCCGTACCCGATGCCGCGGATCCCGCGGAGGCCGCGGCGCGGTCCGAAGCCGCGGCGAGTGGGGAGAACACCGCGTCGCCCGATGCCACCTACCGGGAGCGGCGAGAGACCTTCGCCCGAGAGGCCGAGGCCCTCGCCGCGCGCGCCCGGCGGGTGAGCGCCGCGCGCCTGGGGAGCTTCTTCGGGGGCATCATCGCCCTGGCCGGCTCGTTCGTCGGTGCCCCGTCGCCGCGCCCCGCCTGGCTCGCGGCAGCCGGCGTCTGCCTCGTCGCCTTCGTCGCCCTGGTGATTTTCGACGACCGACTGGCGCGCCGCCGCCGGCGCGCCGAAGCGCTCCGCGACGTGAACGAGAGGGCGCTCGCCCGGCGCCGCCGCGACTGGGCGGCTCTCGAGCCCGGGGTGGCCTCCGCTCGACACGGCGGGGGCACCGAGGCGCTCGACGCGGCCATCGAGGCGCACGGCTTCGCCCACGACCTGGGGCTCTTCGGCCACGCGTCGCTCGACCGTCTCCTCGACACGACGACGACCCCCACCGGGAAGCGCCTCCTCGGGGCGTGGCTGGCACGCCCGGCCGCACCGGACGAGATCGCCCGCCGCCAGGCGGCGGTTGGCGCTCTGGCTCCGGAGCTCGACTGGCGCCAGCGCCTCGAAGCCGCGGGCCGTACCGTCGGCTCTGGGACCTCCGATGGGAGCCTCGATATCCGAGCCCTCGAGCGCTTCTACGCCTGGGCGGAGGGCCGCCCCGGATCGGGACCTTGGCTCCTGCGGCGGCCCCTCGCCCTATGGCTCGCCCGGTTGCTGACCCTCCTGGTCCTGCCGAGCTTCGTCGCCTGGGGCTTCGGGCTCCTGGGCTACGCCCTCTGGCTCCCCCTCGCCTTGGCCGCCTTTTTCCTCTCGGCGAGCGTCGCCAAGCGCATGGTCGACTCGTTCGAGCGAGTCACCGCCGGCGGCGACGGCCTCCGGGGCTACGGCGAGCTCTTCCGCCACGTCGAGGGCCTGCCGGGAGACGGGGACCTCCTCGACGACCTCCGCCGACGCCTCGCGACAAGCGAGCGCTCGGCCGCCTTCTGGATGGATCGCCTGGAGCGCCTGACGGTGCTCGCGGACGTCCGCCACGGGCTCATCCACTTCTTCCTCCAGGTGACCCTCCTCTGGGACTTCCACGTCCTCGCCCGCTTCGAAGCCTGGCAGCGCCGGGCGGGGGCCTCGGTCCGGGGGTGGCTCGAGGCCCTGGGAGAGGTCGAGGCCCTGGTGGCCCTGGCCGAGCTCGCCCACGCCCAGCCCGGCTGGGCGTTTCCCGCGGTCCGGGCGAGGTCGCCGGGAGAGACCACGCCGGAGGAGGCGACCTTCGCCGCCGAAGAGCTGGGCCACCCCCTCCTCGCCGACTCCGTGCGGGTGGGCAACGACGTCTCCGTCGGCCCCCCCGGCACCTTCCTCCTGGTCACCGGCTCCAACATGAGCGGCAAGACCACGCTGCTCCGGGCGATCGGCGCCAACGTCGTCCTCGCCCAGGCCGGCGCCCCGGTGTGCGCCCGGCGCCTCGTCCTGCCCCCCATCGAGCTCGCCACCAGCGTGGTGGTGGAGGACTCCCTGGAGGACGGGGTCTCCTTCTTCATGGCCGAGCTCCTCCGCCTCAAGGAGGTGGTGGAGGCCGCCCGCCGGCCGTCCCCGGGCCGTACGGTGCTCTACCTGCTGGACGAGGTCCTCCGCGGCACCAACAGCGCCGAGCGTCAGGTGGCGGTGCGCCGGGTGATCGAGGAGCTCCTCGACCTGGGAGCGATCGGCGCCGTGACCACCCACGACCTGGAGATCCTCGGCCAGGGGGGCACCGTGGATCCGACGGGCGAGGCGGCCGGCCCGGGCGGCCGGCTCGAGGCGGCGGCCCGGCCGATCCACTTCCGCGAGACCGTCCATCCGCGGCCCGGCGGCGGTGCCGAGATGACCTTCGACTACCGGGCCCGCCCGGGGCTCGCCCCGACCCGGAACGCCCTCCGGCTTCTCGAGGCCGTGGGCCTGGGAGGAAGCGAGCACCCGTGATCCACATCTCGAGCCATGCAGGTGAGTCTCGCGCAGAGGCGCAGAGACGCAGAGGAGGACGATCGCCGGGCGAGACCCGGAAGAACCGCGTCTGGGGGGACTTGCTGGATACGCCGTCAACCGTCTCGTCCATGACATTCCCGCTGCGCCTCTGCGCCTCTGCGGCTCTGCGCGACATTTCTTCAGCTCGCCTCGTGCCCTTCGGGCGAGGTCAGAGCCAGCCATGACCTCGCTCGCGCACTTCTACGACCGCTTTGCCGCCTTCTACGACGGCGACTACGAAGCCGCCGCCTACCACCACGACGTTCCCTTCTACGTCGAGCTCGCCCGGGAGTCGGGCGGTCCGGTGCTCGAGCTCGGGTGCGGAACGGGGCGGGTCGTCCTGCCGATCGCCCGGGCCGGCGTCGAGGTGACGGGCGTCGACCTCTCCCCCGGCATGCTCGAGCGCCTCCGGGACACCCTCGCCGCGGAGCCGGAGGAGGTCCGCCGCCGCGTCCGGGTGCTCGAAGGGGACATGCGGAGCGTCCGGGTGCCCGACGGCGAGGCGGCCTTCGCGCTGGTCACGGCGCCCTTCCGGGTCGCCCAGCACCTCCTCGCTCGAGAGGATCACCGCGCGTGGCTCCGGACGGTGGCCCATCACCTGCACCGCGATCCGCCCGGCCACCTGGTGTTCGACGTCTTCCAGCCCGACTTCGAGCAGATCGCCGACAGCCCCGTCGTCTCGGTCGACATCGAGCGCCGGGAGCCCGAAACCGGGCGCCGGATCCGCCGCGTCTCCCGGGCCGACCACCACCCCACGAGCCAGACCCTCGACGTGAGCTTCGAGTGGCTGATCGAGGAGCCCGGCGGGGAGGAACGGACCGAGCGCGCGCTCGAGACCACCGTGCGCTGGTACACCCGCGGCGAGCTCGAGTGCCTCCTCGAGCTCGAGGGCTTCGAGATCACCGACTACTGGGGCGACTTCGAGCGCACGCCGTTCGGGCCCGACGCCGAGAACCAGGTGGTCCGGGCGCGGCTCCGCGACCGGTAGAGCTCGTCTCCCGCCGTCGCGCGCCGCCCGGGTCGTAACCCGGACAGGCGGCGATTCGTAGATATCAGAGGCAGGGGAGCAGCGGACATGCGGAAGCTACCAGCCCTGATCGGAACGGCGGCGCTCGTGGCCCTCGTCGGTGCCTGCGCCCCGGGCACCCGGCCGCGCACGGTCGCCGAGACCAGCCGTGGCGAAGCCGCTCCGGAGATCGCCCCCTATGTCGAGTTCCTCCGCTCCGGCACCGCCGATCCGGTGGATTACGTCCTCGGCCTGTTCGAGGACCACGACCTGGTCCTCCTCTGCGAGCGAGCCCATCCCGAGGCGACCCAGTACGAGCTGATCCGGAAGATCGTCCAGGACCCGCGGTTCACGGCCCGGGTGCACCTCTTGTTCACGGAGCTCGGCGGGCGCAACCTCCAGGGCGATCTCGACCGGCTCCTCGCCACTCCGGGCCTCTCTCCCGACGCGGTGGGCCGGCGTCTCGTCCCCATCTACCGCCAGCTCACCTTCCATCCCCTCTGGCCCAACCGGAACTTCTTCGAGCTCCTCCGCTCTGTCTACGCGCTCGACCAGGGGCTCGCCCCGGAGCGGCGGATCCGGGTGGTTTTCAGCGACGTCGCCTTCGACTGGCAAGGGATGACCCGGGAGCGCTACGACGCCTTCCGCGAAACCCTCCCGGGCCGGGATCGCGAGATGGCCGAGTCGATCATCGAGACCTTCCGCGGCTTGGGAGGCGGTCGCCCGGGAGCGGTGAAGGCGCTCGTCATCATGAACTACCGTCACGCCTTCGACGACTTCACGTTCGACGACGGGCACAAGGGGAAGAACGTCGGGCGCTACCTCTTCGAGGCGTTCCCGGGGCGGGTGGCCAACGTCATGCTCAACTCCATGGCCATCCTCCCCGGCAGCACCGACCAGGAGGTTCGCTTCGAGCCGGTGCAGAAGGGTCGCTGGGACGCGGCGTTCCGGGCAGCCGGGGTCACCGAGGCGGGGTTCGACTTCCACGGCTCCCCGTTCGGCCGCGACCCGTTCGACTACTTCCCGTTCGGAACCGAGACCGTGCACTACGAGGACGTCTTCACCGGCTTCGTCTTCTACCGGCCCCTCGCCGAGCACCGGTTCGTGACCGGGATCCCGGGGCTGGTGGACGAGGCCTTCGTACCCGAGCTGCGCCGCCGTTACGAGATCGCCGGCGGCGAGCTCTCGGACCCGGAGCTCGAGGAGCTCCGCAGCGGCAAGCCCGTGGTCACGACCTACGACGACCCGGAGGCGATCGAGGCGATGATCTCCCGCTGGCTGCTCTGAGCGCCGGCGGCGGGCTCGCCGTTCAGGCCGGCGGATTCTTCCCCTTGGCTCGCCGGTGGTAGTGGCGGCGGGCCTTGGCGCG
>CAZIIB010000038.1:0-13032 GCA_964539125.1 uncultured Thermoanaerobaculia bacterium
CGCCGCGATCTGCTCGCGCTCGAGCGCCACGATGCGCGAGAGCACCACGTTGAGCAGGAACGCCGCCACCCCGAGGAAGAGGATCGGCACCACGCGGGCCATCCCGCGCAGCGACTGGAGCTCGCTCTCGAGGTACCAGTGCGAGGTCTGGCGGGCCCTCGGGACCGCCCCGAGGCCTCCATAGGGCCGGAGCAGCGTGTCCAGCCGGCCGATCACCTCGTCGACGTCGGCCCCCGCCGAGAGGGTCAGGGTCACGTCGTTGAAGGCGCCGCGCATGTCGAACGCCGAGGCGAGCGGTTTCTCGCCCATCCAGATCACGCCGAAGCGTTTGGCGTCGGGGAAGATCTCCCCCGGACGGATGGTGTAGACGTACTCGGGGCTCATGGCGAGCCCGACGATCCGGAGCTCCCGCCGGCGGCCGTTGATGATCGCCGCGAAGGAGTCCCCGGGGGCGAGGTGGTGGGCCTGGGCGAAGTTCTCGGCCACCAGGACCTCCTCCCGGTGTTCCGGCTCGATCCAGCGGCCGGTTCGCAGGTAGAGGTCGTTCAGTGCCGGCCGCCGGGCCTCGGGGATCGAGATCAACCGCCCGACCACCGGCTCGGCCACTCCGGGCAGATCGAGGGTGACGTCCGCGACCACCCGGGTCTGAACCCGGGCCACCCCCGGAATCTCGGCGACTCGGTCCGCGAGACGCTCCGGCGCCCGCTCGAGGGCGGCGAAGACCTGGGCGAAGCGAAAGCGCTCGTAGTACGTACGCC
Source organism: uncultured Thermoanaerobaculia bacterium (assembly GCA_964539125.1). Lineage (GTDB taxonomy): Bacteria > Acidobacteriota > Thermoanaerobaculia > Multivoradales > DATKCC01 > CAVUBL01. Next base: position 759 of record CAZIIB010000038.1, read on the forward strand.
GCGTCAGGTCGAGGGAGTCGAAGGCGCTTTTGAGCGTGATGAAGAGCGCCACGCCCGCGGCGATCACCAGGGCGATGGCGAGCATCTGGGCCCGCATGTGCCAGAGGTCGCGGACGAGCTTGCGATCGAGCGCGCGCACGGCCTCACCACTCCAGCTCTGAGACCGGTGTCTTCGAGGTGTTGGACCGCTCCGAGCCGATCCGGCCGTCGGCGAGCGTCACGACCCGGTCGGCCATGTCGCCGATCACCGCGTTGTGGGTGATCACCACCACCGTGGTGCCGAGCTCCTCGTGGACCCGCTCGATCGCCTGGAGCACCCGGATCCCGGTCCCGATGTCGAGGGCGCCGGTCGGCTCGTCGCACAGGAGCACCGAGGGCCGCTTGGCGATTGCCCGGGCGATCGCCACCCGCTGCTGCTCGCCGCCGGACAGCTGGGCCGGAAAGTGGTCCGCGCGGGCCGACAGGCCGACCAGGTCGAGCGCCTCCAGCGCGTCCATGGGATCGGGCGCGATCTCGGTCACCAGCTCCACGTTCTCCCGCGCCGTGAGGCTGGCCACCAGGTTGTAGAACTGGAAGACGAAGCCCACGTGTTCGCGGCGGTAGCGGGTGAGCTCACGCTGATCGGTGACGGTCAGGTCGTGGTCCTCGTAAAGGACCGTGCCGGCGGTGGGGACGTCGAGCCCGCCGAGGATGTTGAGGAGGGTCGACTTGCCGCTGCCCGAGTGGCCGAGCAGGACCAGGAACTCGCCGTCGTAGACATCGAGATCGACGCCGCGGAGAGCGTGCACCTCCACCTCACCCATCCGGTAGACCTTGGTGAGATCTCGCACCCGGTACACCGCGGTCGGCCGGGCCGTGGCGGTCGGGAGCGGGGAGCCGTGGGCGGTCATCGCGAGTCGTCCTCCGGCGGCATTATGCCCGGAGACGCCGCGCCCCGCCGCGGGCGGCCCGAGGACCGGCGAGGAGTGGAGCGTGGGCGGGGGACCTGCGACTCACGACGCCCAAGACCCTCAATGGGCCTCGTCGGCTCGCGGCGAAGCTTCCCTAATAGAACACCGCGTCCTCGATCGTGGCGTGGAAGAAGTCGAACTCGCGCTCGCTGCCCAGCTCCCAGCCGACCCGGAGGCTCTCGGGCAGGACGTAATCGCCGAACTGGGCATCCGCCAGGACCTCCACGCCGAACGGCACCTGCGCGAATCGGCCGTCCGGCGTCCGGTCGGTCCAGCGCTCCACGGTCGCCGAGCGCAACGCGCCGTCGTCGTCCACCGTCAGCGTGAGCTCGATCTCCTCGCCGTCGACCTGGGTGCGCCAGAGCGCCCGGTGGTCGTCGAGGGCCGACCAGCAGCTCCCGGCGCCGGCCAGACAGGGGAGCGTCGCCGCCGGGTGGAGCACGGTCTCCGCGACCAACCGCCCCCGTTGGGAGCGGGCGACGCGCGGGCCGCCGGAACGAAGGAACGGCAGCAGGCCCCATAGGTGGAAGCGCTGGCCGCCGGCGCCGGCGACGTAGTAGTCACCGCCACGCAACGTGAGATGGCCGGCGTGGACGACCGGTTGCCAGAGGAACCCGACTCCCGGGACCAGGATCTCCCGGGCCTCCATGGGATACCAGGGCTGGTCCGGGCCGAGCCGGATCTCGCCCGTCATCCGGTACACCCCGACCCGCGAGAGGCACGCCCCACGGTGAATCGCCCGGCACAGGTAGCGGTGTGCGGGCTCCGGGAGGCCGGCGACCCGGTCCAAGGTGAAGCGTGGTCCGCCACCGGGGCCGGCGGCGTCGAGCTCCTTCCAGGCCCGGCGCAGGCGATGCTCGTCGGCGTAGCGCATGCCGGCGAGGAAGCCGGCGGCCGAGGCGGCGAGGGCTCCGGCTCCGAGGCACCATTTCTTCGTGGTCATGCCGGTTCGACCTTCCAGGGGAGAGGGAGAGCTCCGGGGGCGCCCGTGAGCTTGGAGGCTCAGTCTGCCTCGACGGCCGAGAAAACGCACCGTCCTGGCGGGTGGCGGTCGCCGCGCAGGAGGGTGGGCGCACCCAAGTGCCACCCGCAAGGTGGTGCGGCGCGCCCGAGCCGCACCAGGTGTCAGCCGAAAGGTGGTGGGATCCGACCGTTCGACGGCCGGTGAAGCCTTTGTTGCCATCACTTGCTAATTCGTGTATAGTAACAAGTTCATATCTATGAAGTCTGTGGTTCGACTGGAGGATCTCCCCGAGCTCGTGGCCGGGCAGCCCGCTCGAGCTGCTCCATTGAATGACCTGAACCGAGAAGGAGAGTCCATCATGTCGCGACGATTGCTGGTCCCGGGAGCGGCCATCTCGGCTCTGCTCCTCCTCGCTCCGCCGCTGACGGCGACCACGGTCCTCCAGATGAACCTGGGGGAGCTGGTCCAACGGGCGGACACCATCTTCCGAGGCACGGTCCTCGACGTCTCCGAGGGGATCGTCCACGCCGGCGGCGCCGACCTGCCGACGGTCACCTACCGCCTGCGCGTGGACGAAAGCTTCCGCGGCGAGTTCACGACCGTCAAGGGCGTCGAGCTCGCCGAGATCACCATGCTCGGCACCTTCAAGAGGGCTCCGGCACCGGGCTCGGCCCTGCGGAACCTCACCGCCGTTCCGGGCCTTCCCCGGCTCGAGCGGGGGCACGATTACCTCCTGCTGGTCACCCGGCCGAGCCAGGTCGGCCTGTCGGTTCCGGTCGGGCTCGGCCAGGGCGCCTTCCGGATCGCCACCGACCTCAAGCAGGAGACGGCGACCAACGACGCGAACAACGTCGGACTGTTCCGCGGCATGGCCGGTCCGACGACGGCGCCCGGTCCGATTCCCTATGACGAGCTCGCGGCCCGCATCCGGGCCCTTGTCCAATCGATCCAGTGAAGGAGGCGAACGTGAAACGACAACTCGTCACCCTCCTGCTCGTCCTTTCGGCCCTCGCCTCGGCTCCGGCCTTCGCGGGCGGCCCCCTGACGCTCTGCAACCCGGGCCAGCCGTACCTCTGGCCCGGCGGCGGCGCCAACATCCCCTTCAACCCGGACCAGGGCGACCTCGGTCCCTTGACCGGCGCCCAGGCCGTCGTCCTCACCCAGCAGTCCTTCGACGTCTGGGGCGCGGTGCCGACGGCGACCGCGAGCTACACGAACGCCGGCTTCCTTCCGGTCGACGTCGACATCAGCAACTTCGGCCCGTACTACAGCGCCCCGGCCCCGGACGGATACTCGGCGATCGTCTTCGACGATACCGGAGAGATCTTCGACCTCCTGTTCGGTCCGGGCTCGGGAGTCCTGGGGTTCGCCACTCCCGAGTGGGGCAACAGCCTCACCTGCGAGATCATCGAGGGCCTGGCCTTCCTGAACGGTCCGGCCTTCACCGACCTGACCTACGCCTCCGACGTCATGGTCCACGAGTTCGGCCATTACGCGAACCTGGCCCACACGGTGGTCAACGGCCAGATCTTCCTCGGCGACACGAGCGGACCGTCGCCCGACAACACCTTCGGGACGCCGGCCCTCACCGACATCGAGACGATGTACCCCTATTACTTCGGTCCCGGCTCCGGCTTCAGCTCGCTCGCCCTGGACGACGAAGCGTCGCTCTCGACCCTCTATCCGGCGCCGGGCTTCGCGTCCTCCACCGGGACGATCTCCGGCACCATCTACGCCGCCAACGGCACGACGCCGCTCACCGGCGTCAACGTCATCGCGAGAAACGTCGCCGATCCGTTCGCCGACGCGGTGTCGGCGATCTCGAGCGACTTCACGCAGGGCTTCCCGACGACCGGCCTCTACACCTTGGAGGGTCTGACGCCGGGCGCCCAGTACGCGATCTACGTCGACCAGATCCTGGCCGGCGGCTTCAGCACGACGCCGCTCTCGCCGCTGCCGGGGCCCGAGGAGTTCTACAACGGAGCCCTCGAATCCTCGGACGGCTCGACGGACGACCCGCTGGACTACACGCCGGTGACGGCGGTGGCGGGAAGCCCGGTCACCGGGATCGACATCATTTTCAACTCGCCGCCTCCGGGGGTCCTCGACCTGGGTGACGACGACAACGTGGAGCTGCCCTTGCCCTTCGACTTCGTCCTCTGCGGGCAGGCGTTCGGCTCGGTCTTCGTGAACTCGAACGGCAGCCTGAGCTTCGGGTCCGGGAGCAACGACTTCACCGAGAGCGCCGCCGAGTTCCTCGGCGGACCCCCGCGGATCGCCGGGGTCTGGGACGACTTGAACCCGACGCAAGGGGGCACGATCTCGTTCACCTCCGACGCCAACACCTTCACGGTGAGCTTCGACCAGGTGCCCGAGTACCCCGACGTCGGCGCCAACACCTTCACCTTCACCCTGCGCCGCGCCTCGGACCAGGTCGACGTCGACTACGGCGACCTCTCGGCCCTCGACGGCCTGGCCGGCGTCTCGTGCGGCGGCCAGGTGGCCTCCGGCACGGAGGTCGAGGAGCCGCTCTACACGGTGCCGGTGTCGCGCACGATCAACCTGAACGGGCAGCCGGCGATCTACGAGCTGTTCGACGGGGGCGACAACGACCTCGACGGCTACCGGATCCGCTACTCGAACCTGAAGAAGGAGTTCACGGACGTCTTCGAGCCGAACGATTCGCTCGCCGAGGCGGCGCCGATCACCCTGCCGTTCGACTCCGGTGACGCGAGCCGCTTCACGGCGATCTCGCCGGTCGGTGCAGACGTGGACTTCTTCCGCTTCCAGGCCCAGGCGGGGACGACGCTGGTCGCCGAGCTCACCCACGGCTCCCTCGATTCGGTGCTCGGGCTCTACGACGTCGCGACCGGGACGATGGTCGACTTCGACGACGACGGCGGAGCCGGGCTCCTGTCGCGGATCGTCTTCGCCATCCCGTTCGACGGTGAGTACGCCCTCGCGGTCTCGGCCTACCCCGACAGCGACTTCACCGGGGACGGCTCGAGCGGTGGCCGCTACGTGCTCGACGCCCAGGCGATCAGTGGCACCCTCCTCGACCTCGGCGACGACGACTCCGAGCTGGTGCCGCTCGGGTTTGGCTTCCCGTTCCAGGGGACGACCTACACGAGCGTGTACGTCAACTCGAACGGCAACCTGACCTTCGGCTCGGGCGACACCGATTACACCGAGTCGGTGGCGGAGCTCCTGAGCGACCAGCCGCGGATCGCCGCCCTGTGGGACGACCTCTCGCCCAACAGCGGCGGGATGGTGATCGTCTCGGGCGACGCCTCCTCGTGGACCGTCGAGTTCCAGGACGTTCCGGAGTTCATCTCCACCGGCGCGAACAGCTTCGCGGTGACGCTGCGCAGCGACGGTGGTGTCGAGATCGCCTACGGCGCCGTCTCGGCGCTCGACGGCCTCGCCGGCGTCTCGGAGGGTGGCGGTGCTGCGGATCCGGGGCCGACCGACCTCTCGGCAGCGGCCGGGTTGTCGGTGGTGGGCACGACCTACCAGCTCTTCACCGCCGGCGACCCGTTCGACCTCCAGGGGCTCACTCTGGAGTTCGAGCCCTAGGGCGGCCCTCCCGGCCACGGAGGGAGATCCTCGGACGGCGGGCGCTCGCCCGCCGTCCTTCTTTGTGATCCGAGCTAGTTCTCCGACCAGTTCTGCTGTTGGAAGCAGATCGGCACCGGCGCGATGCACACCAGGCCTCGGTCGGAACGGATCGTCTGGATGTCCAGCGTGTAGGTGGCGAACCGGCAGCTCTCCGGGAACAGGGTCTGGAGCTGGCGGCTGAGCTGATCGAGGTTGCGGCACAGGTCGTCGGCGTGGCCCGGAGTGCCCCCTCCGTCGCCCCCGCCGGTGCCGTCCACCGGTGCGTTCTTGGTCGAGCTCAGGGTGGTGAACGGATCGGTGACGAACTCGGCGACCGGACGGTAGCGGCTCTTCAATCCGTCGACGTCCACGAGAGCGTTGGCGTTGGTGGCGAAGACCACGAACACCCGGCTCGCGCCGGTGCGGGCGCAGACCGGCGCGTCGTTCCTCCCGCCGCCCTGGCCGTTGCCGCTCGAGCCTCCCACGGTCGAGAAATCGGGCTGATAGGAGGTGAAGAAGAGGACGCCCGAAAGGGCGAACGGCTTGGTGATCAGGCGCTCCTGGGGATCGAGCTCCAGGTACCAGCCGGCGGTGGTCTGGGCCGCCGAGGGCAAGAGCAGGTTGTCGCTCAGCGCCCGGTTGAGGTCCTCGACCTGGATCTCCTGGAGGGCCGAAGCGGTGACCGGCAAACCGGGAGTGGACCGAGACAGGTCGTTGTCCAGGAAGACGTAGAAGCGCCCGGTCTGGGGATCGTCCGACCAGAGGTCGTCGCGGTCGCCGGTACCGAAGGCGACGGCGAAGCGCGAGACGTCGGCGACGTAGATCGCCGAGGGCGGGTAGAAGATCGGGCGGCCCTCGGTGTCGAAGATCTCCACCGGCCGCCACGCCGGGTCGGCGGTGTCGGCAGTCGAGATCCGGTGGACCGTGGCGAGGGGCAGGCCCAGGCCCGGCGACACGGAGACGTCGCGCAGGCGCGGCACCGAGCGCATGTCGACCTTGTAGAGGTGCCCCGCGGTGGTTCCGATGTAGACCCGGTCCAGGTAGCCGTCCTGGTCGGCGTCCACCACGGCCGGGTCGCTGGGCGCCATACCGGAGAGCTCGGCCTTGTAGAGGATCTCTCCGCTCGCGACGTCGACCATGTAGAGGAAGGTCCCGGCTCCCGGCCCGGCGAAGTCGGCCTCCGGGTCGAAGCCGCCGCCGAAGATGGCGACCCAGCGGTCCTCGATGGAGTTGGTGGCGCTCGCCGGGTCGCAGTCGCTCCCGTCACACACCCGGATCCGGCCGATGACCGGCGTCGACCAGGTCTCGCCCAGGTCCGGGTAGCCGTCGAGGTTCTCGTCCCAGGTGTCGGTGAGCTCCCACAAGACGGTGGGGAAGGCACGGGGGCCGCAGCCTACTGCCGGCGCGCCGCCGCTCGCCAGGTCGCCGAGACAGGCCGGGACGTAGCCGGCACCGGCCGGCGCCGCGACGCTGGTCTCGCGCTCGACCCCGTCCGGGGTGCAGATGGGCGTCTCGGTGATGGGATCGGGCTGAGTGACGTCCAGGGCGTAGTAGCTCCGGCCGCCTCGGCGCAGCCCGCCGATCGCCAAGGTTCGCCACGAGCTGCGGTAGTCGGTGAAGGGAGCCGAGCGCGAGACCACGGTCTCCGGTCCGATGTTGGCGTCGGCCACCGCCACCGAGTTGTCGACCGTGTAGCGGTGAGCGGTGCTCCCGGGCAACTTGGGCAGCTCGTCCATGCTCCCGCGGGGCACGAACGAGAAGAGCTCGTGGCCGGTGCCGTTGTCGAAGCTCTCGGAGGCGATCACCGGCACCGGCGAGACCGGTCGCCCCTGGTCGTCGACGCATGAGAAGTAGTCGGGATCCGAACGGCTCAGGCTGTCGAGCGAGGCGCTGTAGCGGCCGGCGTCGAAGACGTGGAGCTGACCGTCGTCGCTGCCCACGAAGATCATCTTGCGGCGCACCCGGTGCCGCAGGGCGAACTCCTGATAGCCGCCGACCTCGACCGGCTGGCCGGCCACCGTGACGGTCTTCGCGCCGGCGTCGTTGAGGAAGTACACCAGGTTGTCGGGGCTCCCCACGGCCACGGGGTTGGAGTGGAAGATGTCGCCCAGAAGGACGTCGATGTCGATCTCCGGAGGGTCGAGGGCCGGGTTCTTCGCGGTCACGACCTTCGGCTCGAGGACGTACTGGATCGTCCCCTTCGCCTTGTCGATCGCCCCCGGAGAGGCGGGCGAGATGCCGAGCCCGGCGAGCAGGTCGAGCCAATCGGCGCCGAAGGTGGCCGGATCGCTCGGATCGGGGGGATCGGCCGGAGGAACCCACAGCCGTCGCGGCTCGGGGACGACGCCCGGCGTCGTGTCCTGCCCGTAGAAGACCCGCCGCTCGAGCTGCCCCGTGCCCATGCCGTACTGGGGCGGGTCGGTGGTGAAGTCGACGCCCTGGGCCTGGGCGAGGAGCTGCTCGCCGGCGTCCCACACCAGGCAGCCGGAGAGGAGGCCGCCGGAGCAGCGCTTGGTGCGATCGGGCTTGCCGGCGTCGCGCCCCGACTGGACCAGTGGCAACGGCTCGAGGAAGGCGTCGAGGTGGCCGTCCCAGATCGAGGACCGGTTGAGGGGCGTGAACTGGCTGAGGTAGATCTTGTCCTGGACCGCCGCCTGGACGGCGGGCACCGCGGCGGAGGCGAAGGAGCGGGCGTCCTCGGCGATCTCGCTGAAGATCTGGGTCAGGGCGTCGATGAGCTGCTGCTTGTTCTGCGGATAGATCGGATCGCCGGAGCCGCCGTTGGCCGCCATGCAGTTGAGCCGGTTGCCCGGGGTGTTCTCGACGCCGAAGGCGACGACGTAGGTCTTGACCGACTCCTGGGCGTAGAGGCTCGCCGTCGCCGAGCAAGCGTCGGCCCCGCCGCAGGTGTCGTCGCCGTCGGTGATCACCAGGAGATAGGTCCTGCGGCATCCCCAGTCCGGATCCTCGGCGGCGGCCAGATCTTTCCACCCGTTCGAGCCCGGGCAGGCGCCCTGGGCGCAGCCGGCGTACCAGGTGCGGAAGTCCCGCACCGAGTTGCCGAGGGGGGTGGAGCCCCACGCGATCAGGGGGCGGGCCGCGTCGTTCTTGAGCTCGAGCACTCCGCTCGGGCCGGGATGGTCGGTCAGGTAGCGGGAGACGGTGAAGTCCGGGATCGACTCCCCGAGGGCGCGGTTCGGAGCCAGGCGATCGAGGATCCGGTCCCGATTGTCGCTGGTCCAGGAGAGGGGCACCATGTCCCCGCTGTCGAGGAGCGAGTTGGTGGCAGAGGGCTGGGTGGGGAACCGGAGATCGACGCAGTTGCCGAAGCGGGGGCAATGGCGGTCCGCGTTGCTGTCGTCGTTGGGGTCCCAGCCGTTGCAGGTGTCGTCGGCCGCCACGTCCGAGGCGTAGGCCTGGTGGAAGTAGCCGAGCTGGGGCTCGTTGCGGTTCGCCACGTTGTCCCAGGCGATGAACTGCTGGATCCGGTCGAAGGTCACCACCTGGGAGGCGACGAACTCGGTGCAGCTGTTGCCGCCGCAGCGATGGGCGGTGACCTCGACGTCGATCGACGTGTCGCCCAGGTTGCCGCTCACCGGATGGTAGGCGATCTCGTAGGTGTCGCCGCCCGTGCGCACGTAGAACGTCCGGTCCTGATCGAAGACGTCCCCGCCCTTGGGCAGGCGCCGGACTCGGTCGAGCTCCCAGATGTCGGAGAGATCGGCCGGGCTGTTCCGGGAGCAGCCGATGTCGTTGTCACCGCCGCCGGTGTCGCACTGCCACTGGCTGCCGAAGACCTCGGGCGAGCCGGCCACGGGCAAGAGCACTCCGCCACCCAGGTCGACGCCGGTACCCCGCGCCTTGTACAGCCAGTGCTTCTGGCCGACGCGCAGGTCGTCCTGGTTGTAGGTGGCGAAGCCGAAGTCGACGTCGGTGACCGAGTCGATGACGCCGTAGAGCGCCTCCTTCGCCTGGACGAGCTTCGCGGCCGGGTCGTCGCCGTTCAGGGGCGTGTAGCAGTCGCCGGTGGGGCAGATGAAGTCACAGATCCCCGCAGCGGCGTCCTCCGCCGAGCACTTCGGGCTCCAGTGCATGGACCCGGAGGTGTCGAGGAGGATGAAGACGTAGGGCTTGCCGGAGGCCTTGCGCAGCAGCTCCCGGTCGTCACCCGCCGCGGGCCGGACGGCGGCGAGGATCACCGCGAAAGCGGCGAGGAGGAGGCCGCCGACCACTCGGCCTCGCGAGGGCCGGATCGGCCGGCGGATCGGACTCGGGATCGGGTCGGAGATGGTGAGCTTCATGGGAAGTCCCCCTTGGGGATCGGGCGCCCGCTCTACGGGCTCTGACCGCCGCGGCTGCGGGCGATCGCGTCTCCCAGCCGCGCACCGCTCTTCTTGTCGAGGCCGAGGAAGTCCGACGGGCCCTTCTCACACGCGATGGCCACGTCGGAAGTGACCGTCTTGATGGCGATGGGATGACGATCGCCACCGCTCGGCGAGGTGGCGACGAAGCGCTCCGCTTGGGAGAAAGCGAGGTAGTCGATCCGGTGGTACTCGCTGCCGACGTTGGCCGAGCTCAGGGGGCAGAAGCCGATGCCGACGGGGAAGAAGTTGCCCACCTGGACCAGATCGCCCCGCTTGATCCCGCCCGGGTTGTCGGCGTTCAGCTCGAATCGGAAGGGCCCGCTGCCTCCGATCATCTTGCGGGCGACCGCGGCGGAGATTCCGCTGTCGGCGGAGTAGAAGGTGCGGTGAACGGTCCGCTCGTTGGCGCCGATGTCGGACTCGAGCTGGGTCACGACGACCAGCGACAGAGCGAGGATGGTGAGGACCACCATGACCAGGAGCACGGTCAGGTAGGCGCTGCCGGACTCGTCGCGCCGCCTCGGCGCGCGCGCGGTGCGCGGCGTACGGAACGGGGGGGCCAAAGGTGCCATCACAGGTTCCTCAGGTCGATCGTGGTGGTCAGGACCCAGCGGTGGAAGTGCCGCCCGAAGTCGGAATCCGGGTCGTCGGACACCGAGGCGTCGTAGAGCCGGTCCTCGATCTGCCCGAGAGCCGGGGCCTGATAGGCGGTCACCGGGCTGCCGGCCCGGCCCACCGTGGTCAGGCGGACGTAGTACAACGGCGCGCGCTCCCAGGGCTTGGTGGCGGCGGCCGGGCCGGTTCGGGCCCACACCGCGTCGGTCGGGTCGTCGTCCGGGCTGTTGAACAGCCAGTCGTCGTCGTCGCCGTCGTCGCTCTCGTAGACCGGATCGCCGTCGGCCGGCAACGAGCCGTCCACGAGGGCGCCGCCCCCCTGGGTGGAGTCGAGCCCCAGGCTCACCTGGAAGTCGGCCACGTCGTCGGCGACGTCGAGGGCGGCGTTCTCTGCCTGGGCGGCGGCGTCCGTTCCCCAGGCCTCGCCGGTGTTCGGGTAGAGGCGGGCCCGGGAGAAGCGGGGCACCAGGGGCGAGCTCGGGTCGGTCGAGCTCTCGCGAAGCTCCCGGACGTAGTACTTGTACTCCTCGAGGATTCCCGCGAAGGCGACGCTGGTCAGGCTGGAGGGCAGGCCGATCCCGGCGGTGGAGAGCTGGTGGTAGGCATCCGCGCGGCCGCCGTCACCCGAGACCACGAAGCCCAGGCGCACGCCCGCGCTCGGGTCCAGGGGGTTGCAGATCGTCGAGGTGGTGGACGAGGTGCCCGGGTCGAGCTTGACCACGGCGTAGACCTCGTCACCCGCGGTTCCGACGAGGATCAGGGCTTCCTCGGAGCCCGACCGGATGGCGTCGCGCAGGGCCTCGAGCGGTTGGGGAAACCCTGCCGGGCTCGGCGTGCACAGATCGAGCGTGCCGGAGCGCGCCTGAGTCGGGTCGCCCACCGGCGAGCCGGCGCCGTCGAGGAGCACCAGGAAACTGCGCGGCCCCGCGTTCTCGTTGCCGTAGTAGATGGCCCCGTCGAACACTCCCCGCAAGGTGAGGACATCCGTGTCCGCCACGGCTCTCGGAGAATCGCCGCCCATGGCCGGCACGATCGTGCGCGCCGCGCCCTCGACGTCGGAGGCGACTTCGACCATCGCACCGAGGTCGGGCAGTGCCTTCGCCGGCGTGCTCTGGACCAGGCCGCCGCGTCCTGCCGTCCGGATCTGTCTCGCCAGCTCGAGATGGACCGCGCGGACCGACTGCTGCATCAAGGCGAGCTCGGTCTGGATCCGTGAAACGCGACGGTTGAGGGAGAAGACGGACAGGGCGATGAGGATCAGCCCGACCGCGATGACCAGAGCGATGAGGGTCTCGATCAGGGTGAAGCCGGCCCCCCGCCCGGGCTGCCGGGCGATCTGACCGGCGGGCACGACGCTCTCCATGCTCTCGGCTCCTCTCTCCATCCGCCTCAGAAGGCCTTCAGTACGCGGACCGACAGCTCCTTGGCGGCGCCCAGCGGGCCGGCGTCGCGCGGCGATGTGACCTCGACCTGGATCTCCTTGAGCTGGACCGAGCGCGGATCGGTGCCTCCGGGCAGCGGCGTGTCGAGCGTGTTGCCGTCCCCGTCGGTGTCCCCGTCGAGCAGGTCGCTCGTTCCGAACTGTCGCACGCGGGTGGTCCGGACCCAGAGCGCATCGCCGGCGAGCGAGCCGTCCTGGCTCCACTCGGTGCTTCCCGGGATCTGGTACTCGACGACGTCGAGCTCGGTGTCTCCCGGCGGAACGGTGAGCTCCCGGTGGCCGAAGGGGAGCTGGAGCAGCTCCTCGGCCCGGCTGCGGGCGAAGCTCGACACCATGCTCGACT
>CAZIIB010000039.1:0-12773 GCA_964539125.1 uncultured Thermoanaerobaculia bacterium
CGCCGGCGAGAAACCACCGCGCCCCGCGGGCTGCCACCTCGGTGGTTGGGCCGGCTGCCCCCGCCCGGGGGGGGTGGGGAGGTGGATCGGCGGGGTCGGACTCCTCGGCGAAGGGTCGGGTGGTGGCGTCCTCCTCCCCCCGCGAGGGTGGGAGAGGGATCGAGGGTGAGGGGGGCGATCCGGTAGATCGGAACGAGGGGATGTGGGGGTGATCCGAAAAAGGAAAGCGGCCGGCCCGATTTCTCGGACCGGCCGCCCAGGTCGTTGCTAGGGAGTCAGGGTCAGGGCACGCAGGCCGTGACCGTGACGTTGTCGAGGAACCAACCGTCGTAGGTGACGGAGCAGTCGGTCACACCCGTGAAGGCGATGTAGAGCGACTGGCCGGCGCACCCGCCGCTGCCACCCGTCACGTAGTCGCAGGCGGCGTCGAGGTCGATCTGGGTGTTGACGAAGCCCGACTGGGTGCCGGTGAAGATCGGCAGCCCCGCCGAACCGCTCGGCGCGCACGCTGCGGCGACGGTGCCGTTGTACGACGCGCCGGAGATATCCGCCGCCGGCACCACCGTGTAGTTCGAGCCGTCGAGCGACAGCGCCACCAGGCCGCCGTCGTAGCCGGTCTCGAACTGGAAGCGGTGGTCGAACGACAACACCGCGCTGCTCGAGCCCGAGGGCACCGCGATTCCGCTCGCCCCGTTCGGCTCGGAGAAGATGAACCGCCTCGAGCTGTAGTTGCGAGTGCAGCTCGAGCCGCCGAAGCGGAAGATGTTCGGCGAGCTCGCCGCGGAGCAGTTCTGGACCCCGCGCCAGACGTTGACGCTCGAGCCGTCGAAGGTGCCGCGCGTCCAGTCGGACAGCCCCGACGTGGAGTCGAAGTTGTTCGAGTAGAGGGTCTGCGTCGTGCAGCCGCCGCTCGTGCACCCGGAGGTGTCGAAGCCGTCGCAGGTCGAGTTGCACGCGAGGGTGCCGCCCGAGAAGCCCTGGCTGCTGCAGGTCTGACCGCCCAGGTTCGAGCCGTCGCAGACCTCGCCGGTCTCGATCACGCCGTTGCCGCACACCGGGCCGCCGTTGTTCGAGCAGCCGGAGGTGTCGTAGCCGGAGCAGTCGGACAGGCAGCCGAGGGTGCCGGTGTCGAAGCCCTGGCTCTGGCAGGTCTCGCCGTTCAAGTCGGTGCCGTCGCAGACCTCGGGAGACTCGGTCACGTTGTTGCCGCAGACCGGGCCGCCGCTGCCGCACTCGAAGTCGACGATGGCGAAGCCGAGGTTCTCGGCCTGGCTCTCGCTGGTGTAGCTCGGGAAGTAGTGGCGGGTGTCGGTCCAGGACATGTACGCCTTGCAGTTCTGGGCGTCGAGGCCGAGGTACTCGCCGTACTGGTTGGGGTTGGCGTTCGGGTTGTCGGAGGTGTTCTCGTCCGAGTAGGAGATGCTGCTGTTGTTGAACTCGGAGGTGGGCGCCGAAACCTGCTGGTTGGCCGAGAAGGTCTGGCCGCAGTCGGTCGAGCGGGCGACGTAGTAGTCGACCTTCCGGTTGTTCGAGTCGTTCCGGGCGTCGTGCCAGGCGACCACCACCTGCCCGTTCGACTGGTCGACGACCAGGAACGGGTGGAACTGGATGCGGTTCGACAGGCCGTCGTCGTTGACCTTCACCGGAGTCGACCAGGAGGCGCCGCCGTTGGTCGAGCGCGACACGTAGACGTCGGCCGTGTTGACGCTCGACGAGCTCGACGTGAGGTCGCCGAAGGCGGCGTACAGCGTGCCGTCACAGGCGCCGCCCGAGTTGTCGACGTCGATGGCGCCGAGCACCCCGATGCCGCGGTTGTCCTGGGCGCTCGGGTTGCTGTTGTTCGAGAATCCCACCAGGTTGTGGCTCTTCACCAGGACCGGGGTCGACCAGGAGGCGCCGCCGTTGGTCGACTTCGTGTAGAACGTGCGCTCGGCCGTGCAGGTCGAGCCGCAGGTCAGGGTGTCGAAGATCACGTGCACGGTGCCGTTCTTCTGGGTCGCCAGGTCGCAGCCCAGGTCGTAGCCGCCCCCCGACGGCGTCGGCAGGTCGACCTCGGTCCAGGAGGAGCCGCCGTTGGTCGAGTAGGCCGACTTCTCGTTGTTGTTGCGGTCCCAGCAACTGTACTGGCGCTGGTAGTAGGGGCTCGAGGTGTTGTTGTCGATGACGAAGAAGTTCTTGTCCTCGAAGTTCTGAGTGACCCAGCTGTTCTTGACCACGCCCCGGCCGCTCCAGGAGGCGCCGCCGTTGGTCGAGCGGGCGACCACCATGGAGGTGTAGGTGTTGTTGCCGACGGCGCAGATCAGCATGTGGTTGATGTAGACGTTGTTGCTGTTGTCCCAGTAGATCGCCGGATCCGAGCCGTAGACGGTGCCGTTACAGCTCAGGCCGGAATACGCGCTCTGGCCCGGCGCGCAGGTGTAGCCCCAGTTGGCGCCGCCGTCGGACGACCAGAAGATCGCCTGGATGCCGCCGGCGCAGGCGCCGCCCATGGTGTCCCAGGTGTTGGCGGCGGCCACGATCTGGTTCGGGTTGTTCGGGTTGACCGCCACCTGGATCTCGCCCTGGAAGGTCTCGGGCGCCGGGCTGTAGGTGCTCGCCACGTTGCGGTTGGTGCCGACGCTGACCCGGGTGGCGAGACCTCCCTCGCCGCCCTCGGTCTCCACCGGCACGCCGGCCAGTACGCTGTCGACGTAGTTGTCGCCGTAGATGGCCCGGGCATCTGCCTCGTGGAGCTGGATCCACCGCAGGTGCCACTCGAAGAGGAAGCGCGGAATCGCCACTTCGTAGTGTCGGGTCCGCATGTCGATCACGAGGTACTCCAGAGGGGAGATCGGCATGTACTGGAGATATCGGTCGACCACCTCCGGGCGGTCCATGTTGCCCGCGAGCTGCTTCTGGAAGTCGTGGAACTTGGCGTCCAGCTTCAAGCTGTCGTAGAGCGGCTGAAGCTCGACACGAGCGTGGGCCGGCGACATGGGCGCCGCGCCCTGGCGGAGCGACTCGGGGACCGCGACGAGGCGAATCGGTCCGGTGAGCACTACCTGGTGACCCGCCTTCGGCCTTGCGTTTTGGGCCGCTGCGGGCCCGGCCAGGAAGCTGGCGGCCAATGCCAACGCGAGACACAGGCCGAGGGTACGGCTGGCGACATTCTTCATTCCATCCTCCTCCTTGGGGAGTCCCTTACTAAATACCGCAAATTCTTATGGATCTAGCTTCACACTTTTTCCCGTGCGCGAGTCACGGCAAAGCGTGACAAGAGAGATCTCAAAAGCCGTCAGGCGATTCGCGGGGGTGGATGCCGTCGGGTCGCTAGCGGCGCCGGCGGCGCCAGAGCCAGAGGGCCGTGCCGCCGGCGGCCAACGCCGCCGCGCCCAGCCCGGCGAGGACCCCCCGGGAGCGCTCCTCGCCGTACTCCTCCACGTACTCGCGCTCCGGCAGGTCGCCGGGAGGGCCGCCGGTGCGACCCTCGCGCAGCGCCATCTGGAGGACCTGGGCGAGGTGGAGGGCCCGGCGCTCGGTGGTCTGCTCGATCTGGCTCCGGCAGGAGAAGCCGTCGGCCAGGATCAGGGTCCTCGAGCCCGCCTCGCGGACCCTGGGCAGGAGGACCCGCTCGCCGGCGGCGAGCGAGATCCGGTACTTCTCGCCCCGCTCGTAGCCGAAGGCGCCCGCCATGCCGCAGCAGCCCGAGTCGAGCAGCTCGTAGTCGAGCCCCAGGCGCTCGAGGATCTGCCGGTCGGGATCGTGACCCATCACCGCCCGGTGGTGGCAGTGGCGGTGGACGAGCGCCCGGCGGTCGAGGCGGGGGATCTCGAAGCCGTCCGCCCTCTCGGTCAGGAGCTCGGCGAGGGTGTAGGTCTGCTCGGAGAGGCGGCGGGCGTCGTCGTCGCGGGGCAGGAGGTTGGGAAGCTCGTCACGGAAGGTGGCGACACAGCTCGGCTCGAGGCCGACGATCGGCACCCCGGCGCGAATGTCCTCGCGCAGGGCGCCCAAGATGCTCCGGAGCTGGCGCTCGGCCCGGCCGAGCATGCCGTAGTCGTAGAGGGGGCGGCCGCAGCAGAGCCCCTCCGGCGGCAGGTCCACCCGGAAGCCGGCGGCCTCGAGCACCTCGAGGGCGGCCACCGCGGTCTCGGGGTGGAAGTGGTCGTTGAAGGTGTCCGGCCAGAGCAGGATGCGCCGGTCGCCGCTGCCGAGCCGGGAGACGCCGCTGCGGTGGGCCGAGTACCAGTCGCGGAAGGTGCGCGGGGCGAAGGCGGGGATCGCTCGTCCGGGAGCGATGCCCCCGGCGGCTTTGACCAGCCAGGCGGTGAGGCGGCTCTGGGTGAAGGTGTTGACCAGGCGGGGCGCCCGAGCGGCGAGCCGCGCCCAGCGCCCGATCAAGCCCATGGAGTAGGCCGGCCGGGGGCGGAGCCGGCGACGGTAGTGGTGGTACAGAAACTCGGCCTTGTAGGTGGCCATGTCCACGTTGACCGGACAGTCCCCCTTGCAGCCCTTGCAGGCGAGGCAGAGATCCAGGGCTTCGGCCACGGCCTCGCTCCGCCAGCCGTCGGCGATCTCCTCGCCCCGGAGCATCTCGAAGAGGAGACGCGCCCGGCCGCGGGTCGAGTGCTCCTCCTCGCGGGTCACCATGTAGCTCGGGCACATGGTGCCGCCCTCCTCGCGCCGGCACTTGCCGACGCCGACGCAGCGCAGCGCCGCCCGGGAGAAGCGGAAGTCGTCATCCGCGTAGGCGAACCGGGTCCCGGGCTCCCAGGGCTCGTAGCCTGCGCCGAGGCGGAGGTTCGAGGTGATCGGGTAGGGTCGGGCGACCTTGCCCGGGTTCATCCGATCGTCCGGGTCCCAGAGGTCCTTGAGCTCGGAGAAGGCCCGGCAGACCTCCGGGCCGTAGACCCGGAGCAGGAGCTCACCCCGCGCCTGGCCGTCGCCGTGCTCACCCGAGGGTACGCCGCGGTGCTCGAGGGCGAGGTCCGCCGCCTCCCCCAGGAAGTGGTGCCAGGCCTCGATCCCGGGCGCCGAGCGCAGATCGAAGCTGATCCGGGTGTGCAGGCAGCCGTCTCCGAAGTGGCCGTAGAAGGCGCCCTGGTAGCCGTAGCGCTCGAGCAGGGCGCGGAGCTTCCGCATGTAGTCGCCCATCTCCTCCGGGGCGACCGCGGAGTCTTCCCAGCCCGGCCAGGTGTCGCCCTGTCCCGGCACCCGGGCGCTCGCCCCCAGGCCGGCCTCGCGCACCTCCCAGATCGCCTTCTGTTCCGAAGGGTCGGTCACGACCGCCGTGTGGAGCACGCCGGCCATCGTCGCGACCCGCCGCTCGGCCTCCTCGGCGCGGGCTCGAGCCTCTGCGCGATCGTTCGCCCCGAGCTCGATCAGCAGCCAGCCGGCGCCCTCGGGCAGCCGGCGGAGCGCCCCCGGGTTCATGTGCTTCTTCTTCTGGTCCCGGATCAGGACGTCGTCGAGCCCCTCGAGCCCGACGGGGGAGAGCTCGAGGACCTCGGGCACGTGGTCGGCGGCGGAGTAGACGTCGGCGAAGGCGGCGACCAGGAGCACCCGCTCGCTGGGCCATTCGATGAGCTCGAGGGTGGCCTCGAGGGTGAGGGCGAGCGTGCCCTCGCTGCCCACCAGGGCCCGCGCCACCTGAAAGCCGCGCTCGGGCAGGAGCTCGTCCAGGTTGTAGCCCGAGACTCGCCGCGGGATGTCGGGGAAGGCGAGGCGCACCGCGTCGCCGTAGCGCTCGCGGATCGCCGCCATGCCCCGATAGATCTCTCCACGGCGACCGCCCGCCGCCACGATGGCGACGAGCTCTCCTTCGCTCGTCGCTCCCACCCGGAAACGGTTGCCGTCGTAGGTCAGCACCTCGAGCTCGCGGACGTTGTCGGCGGTGCGGCCGGCGACCACCGAGTGGACCCCGCAGGAGTTGTTGCCGATCATCCCCCCCAGCGTGCAGTGGTCATGGGTCGCCGGATCCGGGCCGAAGGAGAGGCCGTGCGGGAGGGTCTTCGCGCGGAGGTCGTCGAGCACCACACCCGGCTCGACGCGCGCCAGGCGGCGCTCCGGGTCGATCTCGAGGACCCGGTTCATGTGGCGCGAGAAGTCGAGGACCACGGCCAGGTTGCAGCACTGGCCGGCGAGGCTCGTGCCGCCGCCGCGGCCGAGGATCGGTGCCCCGTGACGCCGGCAGACCGTCACCACGCTCTCCACGTCGGCCGCGTCCCGCGGGTAGACCACGCCGATCGGCACCTGCCGGTAGTTCGAAGCGTCGGTGGCGTAGAGTCCCCGGTGCTTCACGTCGAAGCGGACCTCGCCGCCGATCTCGGCCGTGAGCTCCCGGGCCAGGCCGCGGGCGTCGCCGGGCCAGGACTTCGGCGGCTCGCGGGTCCAGGTCGTCGCCGCCTCGCTCGCGATCTTCTTCATCTCCCTAGTCTCTCACCCCTCACTACCCTACGGGGTGAGCACGGGATGTGCCGGGCGACGTAGGATCGATCCCGTCCGGCCCACCACGGGCCGTGAGAAATCGATTTCCAAAGGAGAGAGCATGAGGAGGCAGCGATGGCCCGGCGACGCGTGATCATCATGGGTGCGGCCGGTCGAGACTTCCACAACTTCAACACCCTGTTCCGCGACCAAGACGAATACGAGGTGGTGGCCTTCACCGCCACCCAGATCCCCGATATCGAGGGCCGCTCCTACCCGCCGGCCCTCGCCGGCCGGCTCTACCCGGAGGGCATTCCGATTCGGCCGGAGGACGAGCTCGAGGCGTTGATCCGCGAGCACCGGGCGGACGAGGTCTGGTTCTCCTATTCCGACGTCCCCCACACCTACGTGATGCACCGGGCGAGCCAGGTGATCGCCTGGGGCGCCCACTTCGGCGTCTGCTCGGCGACCCGCACCATGGTCGCCTCGAGCCGGCCGGTGATCGCGGTCACCGCCGTGCGCACGGGGGTGGGCAAGAGCATGACCACCCGCTACGTGGCGGGCATCCTGAAGAGGCTGGGCAAGAAGGTGGTCGCTGTGCGCCACCCCATGCCCTACGGCGATCTCGCCAAGCAGGCGGTCCAGCGCTTCGCCACCTACGAGGACCTGGATCGCCACGAGTGCACCATCGAGGAGCGCGAGGAGTACGAGCCGCACATCGACCACGGCTTCGTGGTCTACGCCGGCATCGACTACGAGCGGATCCTGCGCGAGGCGGAGGCCGAGGCCGAGGTCATCCTGTGGGACGGCGGCAACAACGACACGCCGTTCTACCGGCCCGACCTCCACATCACCCTGCTCGACCCCCACCGTCCGGGCCACGAGCTCTCCTACTACCCGGGCGAGACCAACTTCCTCATGGCCGACCTGCTGATCGTCAACAAGGTCGAGACCGCCGATCCGGACAACGTGGCCAAGGTGCTCGAGAGCGCCCGCCTCCACAACCCCGCGGCGCGCGTCGTCCAGTGCCGCTCGGCGATCCACGTGGACCGGCCGGAGCTGATCCGGGGGAAGCGGGCGCTGGTGGTGGAGGACGGTCCCACCCTCACCCACGGGGGCATGAGCTACGGGGCCGGGTGGATCGCCGCCGAGCGCTCGGGGGCGGCCGAGATGGTGTCGGCCGAGCCTTATGCGGTGGGCTCGATCCGGGAGACCTACGCCAAGTATCCCAACGCCCGGAAGATCCTGCCGGCCATGGGATACGGAGCGAAGCAGGTCGAAGAGCTGCGGGAGACGATCGAGGCGGCGCCCGCCGACGTGGTGGTCGAGGGCACGCCCATCGCCCTCGAGAGGGTGCTGTCGGTCTCCAAGCCGATCGCCCGGGTGACCTACGAGCTCGAGGAGCTCGAGCCCGGGGCGATCGAGGAGGCGATCCGGGGCGTGCTGCGCGGCTGAAGCCTGATACCGTCGCGCCCATGACGCGCGTCGCCCGGATCCTCACCGGTCTCGCCCTGCTCCTGGCTCTCCTGGCCGTGATCGTCTGGCGGGTCACCTCGACGGGCCCCCGGGGATGGCACGAGCTCGACGGTGCCGACCCGGGGCCGGACACCGCCTACGAGACCTTCGAGCACCAGGTCATGGCGACCACGGTGCGGGCGGTCCTTCCCGCGGGGCCGCGCGCCCAGGAGGACGCCGAGACGGTCTTCGACGTCTTCGACCTGGTCGACGAGCGGATGAGCGAGTGGAAGGCCAGCTCGCCGCTCTCGGACGTCAACCGGCATGCCGGCGACGGTCCGGTGGCGGTGCCGGAGGACCTGCGCCAGGTCCTCCACCGCGGGATCGAGATCGGGAAGCTGACCGACGGCGCGTTCGACATCACGTGGGCGGCGCTCTGGGGCCTGTGGAACTTCCGGGCGCCGGAGCCGCACGTCCCCGACCCCGAGGAGATCGCCCGCCGGGTGAAGCTCATCGACTACCGCAAGGTCGAGATCGACGACCGGGCGGGGACGGTCCGCTTGCCGGAGAAGGGCATGAAGCTCGGCCTCGGTGGGATCGCCAAGGGCTACGCGCTGTCTCGGGCGGCCGAGACGCTTCGCGATCGCGGCCTCGAGAGCTTCATGATCCTGGGCGGCGGGCAGGTGCTGGCGGCGGGGGAGCGCCGGGAAGGCGGCGGCCGTCCCTGGCGAGTGGGTATCCGCGATCCGCGCGGTGGTCCGGAGGACTATTTCGCCGTGCTCGACGTGGTGGACCAGTCCGTCTCCACCAGCGGGGACTACGAGCGGTACTTCCTCGTCGACGGGGTTCGCTATCACCACATCCTCGATCCTCGGACGGGCTGGCCGTCCAAGGGCCTCCGGAGCGTCACGGTGATCTCGCCCGACGCGGTCCTGGCCGACGGGCTGTCCACGGGGATCATGGTGATGGGGCCGGAGAAGGGGCTGGCGCTGGCCGAGCGGCTCGAGCACGTGGAGGCGGTGCTGGTCGACGACCACGGGAAGGTGGAGATGACGAGCGGGTTGAGGGGCCGGTTGAAGATGCTGCATGCGCCGAAGGACGGGCCCGGAGGCCCCGCCGGGAGGAACGGCGCAAGCTGATCGGACTTCGAAGGCCAAGGGCTTGCGCCTCGACTCGGACCGCGCAGGACCGGCTCGGACTCCGCAAAGCCTCGTTGAGCGCGGTCCTCGACGCCCTCCGGGCGGGGCTCCCGGCCCTCCGGGGTCGCTTGCCGATCAGGCTACCGAAGCGCGCGCGGTCCTCGACGGTCCCCCCTGAGCGAGCGCAGCGAGTCGAATGGGTCCGCCGGTCGCGGGCCCCCGGCCCTCCTCCACTTGTCGTTTCGACCGGAACGAAGCGAAGTGGAGAAACCTGGGCGGGGGCCTTGTCTTGGAGTAGATTCGCCGTCGATGACCCGCGAACCGGGAGCCACGATGCTGGTCGAAGCGACCCGCGAGCATCTCCGGGAGATGATGGGCTGGTTCCCGGATGCTCAGGCCTGCCGGACGTGGGGTGGGCCGGAGTTTCGGTTCCCCTTCACGGAAACGACCTTCTCGGAGGACTCGCGCCAGGCCTCGCTGCCATCCTATGCCCTGGTCGGCGAGGCCGGCGAGCTCCTGGCTTTCGGGCAGTTCTACCTCCGGGCGGGCCGTTGTCATCTCGGTCGCCTGGCGGTGGCGCCGGCGCTCCAGGGCCGCGGACTCGGCCGCCGGCTGGTGGTCGCGCTGGCCGAGCTCGGCTGCCGGACGCTGGGTTGCGAGGAGTGTTCGCTCTTCGTCGTCCCGGAGAACGAGGTGGCGGTGGGGTTGTACGAAAAGCTCGGGTTTTCGGTCGCGACCTACCCGGAGGAGGGCCCCGGCCTCCTTGGGTTCGAGTACCGGGTGGTGCCCCTGGTGGAGCTCGAGCGACGGGCTCCCTCGGGGTCCCACAGACCGGGTGCCACCTCGGGGGAGCGCTCGGTGGAACGCCTGCCGATCGGCGTCCTGGCGACCGTCGGCCTGTTTCTGTTCGGCGTTCTCGCCAGCGCCACGAGCTTCTTGGCCTTGCTCTTCCCGGGCACCCCGCTACGGAAGGTCTGGCGCCTCAAGCCGGACGCCCACGAAGCGTTTCTCGCGATGGGGCCGTGGGCGATCGTTCTCCTGCTGGTCGTCTGCGTCGCCGCCGCCCTGGCCGCGGCCGGCCTCCTCCGGCGGGCGCGCTGGGGGCACCACCTGGCCGTCGGCATCCTGAGCGTGAATCTCCTCGGCGATACGGCGAACGCCTTGGTGCGCGGCGATCTGCGGACCCTGATCGGGCTCCCGATCGGCGGTGCGCTCATCGTCTACCTCCTCCGGCCGCGGGTCCGGGTCCTCTTCGGCCCGCGAGCTACACCGTCTTCCAGCGCCGGGTGACCATCAGCCGGAGCTTGCGGTGCTCCTCCTCGGCGAGGTGCTCGCGCCGGCCGGCGAGGTCGTCCTCGAAGGCGGCGAGCTCGCCGCGGCCGGCGACCGCCTCCAGGCGCTCGCGCAGGCCGTAGAAGAGCTCGGAGAACTCGCCGCACAGCTCGGCGATCACCGGGAAGGACATGCGGTGGACCTCGCACGGCCCGTGAGTGCGGATCGCCGCCTGGTGCTCGGCGGTGCCGTAGCCCTTGTGCCGGGCGAAGCCGTACTCCGGATAGCGGCGGTCGAGATCACACATGAGCCGGTCGCGGTGGGTCTTGGCGATGATCGAGGCGGCGGCGATGGAGAAGTTGAGGCCGTCGCCCTTGTCGAACCGGTTCTGGGGGATCGGGAGCTCGGGGATCTCCCGGGCGTCGAGGAGCACGTGCTCCGGAGGCACCGGAAGCCCCTCCACCGCCCGGCGCATGGCCAGGATGCCGGCGTGGTAGACGTTGATCCGGTCGATCTCGGCCACCTGGGCGATCCCCACCGCCACCGCCACCGCGGCCTCCCGGATCTTGCCGGCGAGCTCCTCGCGGCGCCCGGGATCGATGCGTTTCGAGTCGTCGACGCCGGGGATCTCGGCGCCGGGCGGGAAGACGACCGCCGCCGCCACCACCGGCCCCGCCAGCGGCCCGACGCCGGCCTCGTCGACGCCGGCGACCCGGGTGACCCCCGACTTCCAGAGGACCCGCTCGAAGTTGAGCATGGCGTCGAGCCGAACGCGCTCCTCCCGCTCCCGGTCCTGGCGCCGCCGGAGCGCTTCGTAGACCTGCTGCACTCCCTGCCGGGAGTCGCGGCGTAGCCTGTTGAGCAGCTGGCCCGAAACCGGCTCGTCCCCCTGGACGAACCGCTGGCGGATCTCACCGACGGACAGCTTGGATGGATCGACGGCCATGGTTGGAACGATCGGGCGCCCGGACGGCGCAGGCCGGCGGGGCACTCCGACGGGAGATGCTACCAGCTCCCCGGGACGCTTCAGGATGGGAAAGAGATCGAGCGACTGGGGGGTGATCCGTAAGGCTGGGAGGGGGCGTCCCCTTCACCCCCTGGGGCTGGGAAGGGGATTCGAGGGGCAGCAGGGGGGCCGGTCAGCTGACCGGCTCCGAGGGCTCGTACTTGAGGTACGGGTTGTTGCGCGCCCGGGTGAGGTAGCGGGAGAGGTCGCGCACCAGGGCGACGGTGGCGGCCTCGGTGGCCGCCGCCTGCTTGAACAGGATGAGGGCCGCCACGGCGTGGCGGTGGACGTCCTGGGAGCGGAAGACCGGGTACATCTCCTCGGCGAGCCGCTTGACCTCGTCGGTCTTGCCGGCCTGGAGGTAGACCGCCGCCAGGTCCAACGTGACGAGGGCGTTGTCGAAGGCCCGCTCCTCCTCGGCGAAGATGCCCCGCACCTCGCGCAGCGCCGCCGCGGCCTCGTCGAGCTCGCCCAGGCCCTCGTGGATCCGCCCCTCCAACCAGCGCCGGCGGATCTGCATCGGTCGGTCGTCGGCGAACTTCTCATACTCGGGGAGAATCGCCCGCAATGATCTCGCAGCGTCCTCGTGCTTTCCAGCGTCGTTCAGGAAGGCGACAATGTTGTGACGAGCCAAGAAGGCGAGGCTGGAGTCTTCGGCGTCGCCCAACAATTCAACGGCCTGTTCGAGGAGCTCGACGGCTCGCTGGGGCTCACCACCGTGGCCCACCGCACGGCCCAATTGGACCAAACCCCTGGCCAGAAATTCTGGCATATCTAAATCTCGATATATCTCTACGCAACTCTCGAGGAGATCGACAGCCTCTATGAACCTGGACTGATCAGTCCTGAGCGACGCCAGCAAGCTCAGGATCTCGGCTTGGACGGTGAGGTCTCCGGTGCCGCGCTCGACGAAATCCGAAGCAGAGCGAAGAGCTCGTTCGGCTCCGAAGAGATCGCCGGCGATCCGACGCGCGTTTCCAGCGATGGCGTTGCCGAGAGCCCGAGCGTCGGAGACGAGACGAGGGCCGTAGAAGTCGGTTTCGAGACAGTCGGAAACCTCCACTGCCAACTCGGCGAGTTCAAGGGCGCGTGCGATGTCCCGAAACCCTTCCTGCCAACTCTCACGACGGAGAATTTCAGAAAGGGCCAGCAACTGGTAGCGCTGGCTTGAACGAACAGCTTCGCGCCTGGCGGGCGCAGGTCGCAGCATGAGTTCCGCCAGGAGGGCCGGAGCAGCAACCTCCTCAGCCTCGATGAGGGTGGCCTTCCCTTGGATCCAGGCGGCATAGGCTTTCAGGTCCTCGCGGACAGAGGCTTCGTCCCCGCGCTCAGTGAAGAAAGCCGCTGCCAGCTCCTTGCCGCCTTGAGATTTCTGCCTGCGAATCAGGTCCCGGCCCATGAGCAAGCAAGGGAGGCAAGGCGACCTGAGGTGGTCGTCTACCCGGCGAGCCTCCTCCGTCGAGAGGCTTCCCTGAAGAAAGGCCGAGAATGTGCCTCGC
>CAZIIB010000040.1:0-12517 GCA_964539125.1 uncultured Thermoanaerobaculia bacterium
AGTTGACGATCGGCCAGCCCCAGGCGACCGGGATGTTGTTGCCCCAGACCCCGACCCCCTCCCAGATCAGCCAGGAGATCGAGACCCCGAACAGCCCCAGCATGGAGGCCGAGACGGCGAGGACGATCCACCAGCCGAGGGGGGGCTTCCACTCGACCGGGCGAGCGACGGCCTCGGTGACCCCGTGGAAGCCGGGGTCCCCGGTGATCAGGAGTGGGCGCTCCTCGACCGGATCGACATCCGGGATCACGCCCGCCCTCCCCGTGTGTGGGAGCTCTGCCAGTGCCATAAAGACCGCAAGGGTATAGCACCGCCGAGCCACCCCGTCAACCGGGGAAACCGCCCACCCCGAAAGGTAGGGCGGGTCCGGCGGAGCTCAGTCCCTGTCGAGGAGGCGGCGGGCCGATCGGCGGCCGCTGGCGATGCAGTCCGGGATCCCCAGGCCGTGGTAGGCGCAGCCGGCGAGGGCCAGGCCCGGCGGAAGCGCCGCCTCGACGGCCCGCACCCGCTCGCTCCGGCCCAGGACGTAGCGGGGGTTGGCGTCGAGGAAGCGGTGGACCCGCGAGAGCACCGGATCGCCCGAGAGCCCCAGCAGGTCGGTCAGCTCGTCGCGGACCAGGGCCACCAGCTCGCCGTCCCCCCGGCGCGACGGATCCACCTCCCGCGAGCCGCCGACGTAGGCCCGGAGCAGGACGTGGCCGTCGGGGGCCCGGGCCGGGAACTTGCTCGACGAGAAGGTGCAGGCGGTGATCGCCAGCCCTTCGGCCGCGGGCACCAGGCATCCGACGCCGTCGAGGGGATGGCGAACCGCGCGCCGCGGGAAGGCGAGGGAGACCGTGGCGGTGGACGCCACGGCCAGGTCCCGGAGGCACTCCGCCAGGCCCGGCATCTCCGTGGAAAGGAGCTCGCCCGCGGCCGACCCCGGCACCGCCAGCACCACTCCGTCGGCCTCGAGGGCGGCGCCGTCGGCGAGGCGAAGCCGCCACGGGCCTCCCCGCTCCGAGCCAGAGCCCGAGCCTGCGCCGGTCGCCTCGAGCGCCGCCGCCCGAGCTCCCGTCCGGAGCGCCACGCCCCGCACCCGGAGCCGCTCGATCAGCGCGTCGACCAGCTCGCCCACCCCGCCCGCCAGGGTCACCCGGGCGCCGCCCTCGTCGCCGGCCCCGCCGGCCCCGCCGGAAAAGCCGCGCGCCACCGCGCGGGCGCCCCGGATCAGGCTGCCGTGGCGGCGCTCGAGATCGGCCAGGCGCGGGAAGGCCGCCTGGAGGGAGAGGTGGTCCGGGTCGGTGGCGTGGATGCCGGCGAGGAGCGGACCGGCCACCCGGTCCAGATACTCGGCTCCCAGGCGGCGGCGGACGAAGCTGCCGACGCTCTCCTCACCGTCGCCGCCGCCCCGCGGGAGAACCAGGTCGGCGAGCAGCCGCGCCTTGCCGCGCCAGGAGAGGAGCGGCGAGGCGAGGACCGGGCCGAGGCGGGTAGGCACCACCAGGTGGAGGCCCCGCGGGAGGGGGACGAGCCGGCGGCTCCGCACCGCGTAGACCCGCCCGGGCCCGGTGGGAACCAAGCGCTCCTCGAGACCGAGCTCCCGGACCAGGCCGAGGCCCGCCGGGTTGTGCCGGGCGAAGGAGTCGGGGCCCGCCTCGAGGAGGAAGCCGTCGCGGCGCTCGGTCGAGATCTTGCCGCCGAACCGATCCGAGGCTTCGAGCAGGGTGACGGCGTTGCCCTCGCCTGAGAGCTCGAGGGCCGCGGCGAGACCTGCGATCCCGCCGCCCACCACGATGAAGGAGGCGACCACGGCGCTGAGCCTAGCCTTCCCCGCCCTCCGCCTGGCCCACCAGGTCGGCGAGGGCGTCGATCAGCGCCGGCGAGGTGTTGAGGGAGGCCGTGCGCTCGAGGTGGAGCCCCAGCTCGCGGGCGCGGGCCCGGGCTTCGACGTCCAGGTCGTAGAGCACCTCCACGTGGTCGGAGACGAACCCCACCGGGGCGACCAGCACCGGGGGACGGTCCCCGTCCGCGAGCTCCTGGAGGACCTGGTCCAGAGACGGCCCGAGCCAGGCTCCCGGCCTCGCGCCGGCGCTCTGGAACGCGACCCGCCAGGCGGGGACCCCGGCACGCTCGGCCACCGCCCGGGCGGTCTCCCGCACCTGGCGGTCATAGGGGTCCCCCTCCTCGAGGGCCGCCTCGGGCAGGCTGTGGGCGGTGAAGATCACCTGGAGGTCTCGGCGTTCGCCGGCCGGGAAGCGCCGGACGGCGCGCTCCACTTGGTGCGCGAGAGCCGTCACGAAGCCGGGGTGGTCGTGCCAGCTCGGGACTCGCGCCACCTCGGGCCGGAGCACGCCCTCGGGCAGCTCCGCGAGCGCCTCGTCCAGGGCCCGGAAGTAGGCGCCCACCGAGATCCCCGAGTACTGGGGAGCGAGGCAGAGCGCCACCGGGCGCTCGAACCCGCCGGCCGCGATCTCCCCGACGGCCCGCCGGATATAGGGGTGCCAGTGGCGCATGCCGACGAACACCCGCCAGGGCCCGGCCTCGCCCGGCCGGTTGAGCCGGGCCTCGAGCGCCGCCGCCTGCTCGCGGGTGCGCTCGAGGAGCGGCGAGCCGCCGCCGATCGCCCGGTAGCGCTCCCGGACCTCCTCCACCAGCTCGGGCGGCGTCGCGCGGCCGCCCCGCACGTCGAGGAGAAAGGGTTCCACGTCCTCGAGGCGAGAGGGGCCGCCGTAGGCCATGAGGAGCACGGCGCGGCGGGCGGGAGGTGAAGAGCTCAGAGCCACGGGGCGAGCGCGTCGTCCTCCGGCCGGTGGCACGCGGTCAGGATCGGGGCGTCGAGGGCGGTGAAGCGCCGCGCCTCGGTCGCCCGGAGCTCGTACACCAGGTCCGAGAAGCGGGCCAGGTCGCCGGTCTCGTAGACCACGACGAACTCCTGGTCCTGGAGGCCGAAGGAGTAGAGCAGGAGCTGGCGCACGTCGGCGAACTCGCGGCCGACCCGGATGTGCTCGCCCATCATCTCCCGGCGCTCGCCGTTCGGGAGCAGGTACCACGCCGCGGTCTTGGCGAAGGGATAGACCACCAGGTACGGGGCGCGCTCGCCGGCCACCGCGTCGATCTCCCGCTCGGAGCCGCGCCGGCCGGTGTAGGGCGAAGGGCGGGTGAGGCCCCAGAAGGTGGCGCCGGGATCGAGGGCCGGCCGTCGGCGGTGGGTGGCCCGGGCGAAGGCCTCGAAGAAGCGTCCCGGGGCCGCGTCGTCGCCCGCCGGCAGGGCGCTCCAGACCAGGAGGTCCACGTCGCCTCGGCTCGGGTAGAGCTGGTAGAGCTCGACCCGCGGCGCGGCCACCCGGAGCTCGCCCAGCCAGCCCTCGAGGAGCTCCGAGCGCTCCGCCTGTCCGAGGGAGAAGAACGGGGCGCCGAGGCGGAAGCAGGCGAAGTGGCTCAGGTTGCGCTCGGCCATGAGGGCCGCCATCCTAGCAGCCCGTCGCGGAAGGAGACGCGCTCACCCCGAAGGCACTCGAGGGCAGATCCTGGACTGGAGGAGGAGTCGGTGGAGGGACTTCGCCGGGGGCGGGAACGGACACAAAAATCCTCTACCCCTCGCGTCCATGGGGCCGCGGGGCTTTGTCTCGCTCACCCGCCCGCTACGTCGGTGCCCGCGTCGCGGCGCCCTCTCTCCGGCGCCACGGCGCAGGTGCCGCTTCACGAGATCTCAGAGCTCGCCGTGGCCGTGAGCGTACGTGCCGGTGGCCTGAGTCGCACCGGCGAGCGCGACGAAGAACACGACCACCGAGACGATCCAGCAGTTCCACGCCATGCCTTGCGCAGTGTCGTAGAAGCGCAGGAACCAGGGCGAGATGAACAGACAGATGGCCACCACCACGTTGGCCCATTCGGTTCGCTCGTCGCTGAAGCCGACGAGCGCCACGGCCGCGATGACGATACCCAGAATCCAGGCATTCCAGGCAGCCGCGGTGCCGGTGCCGAAAGCCAGGGCCCAGGGCGAGGCGAACAGCCAGATGCCGGCGACCACGTTGACCCAGTCGGTCCAGTGGCGCTCCGAGGTCATGTTGGAAAGAGCAGGAGCATCAGCCATGATTTCCCCCCTTTGCTAGCTAAATGGGAGCGCTGACATCCCGTCTGAAGGAACACTCTTCGGGGGCGAAAAATTCCGTTCGGGGCCCGTGCCCGGGCCGCCGCGGGCCCGCGGCTATACTCCACGGGCCGTGAGGGACCTCCGCGTCTTCGACCGCCTCTCCGACGCCGTCGGCTGGACCCCCCTGGTGCGGCTCGGCCCCTCGGTCCACGGCCTCTCCTCGGAGATCTTCGCCAAGATCGAGCTGATGAACCCCATGGGCTCGGTCAAGGACCGCATCGCCCGCTACATCCTGGAGAAGGCCCTGGCCGAGGGCCGCCTGCATCCAGGGGACGTGGTGGTCGAGAGCTCGTCGGGCAACACCGCCATGGGCCTCGCCATGATGGCGACCCTCTACGGCCTGCGCTGCAAGCTGGTGGTGCGCCGGCAGACCAGCAAGGAGAAGCTCGACGCCCTGCGGGCCATGGGGGTGGAGCTGGTGCTGGTGGACGGCTCCCTGCCCCCCGAGCACCCGGAGAGCTACAACCGCAAGGCCCGCCAGGTCGCCGCCGAGACGCCGCGCTCCTTCTTCCCCGACCAGCACAACAACCGGGAGAACAACGAGGCCCACTACCACACGACCGGCCCCGAGATCTGGCGCCAGATGGAGGGCCGCATCGACTACTTCGTGGCCGGCATCGGCACCGGCGGCACGGTCTCCGGGGTGGCGAGGTACCTCAAGGAGCAGGACCCGCGGGTCCGGGTGGTGGCGATCGACGTGGTGGGCTCGGTCTTCACCGAGCAGTTCCGCACCGGCCGCCACGGGCCGCCGGCGCACTACCTGCTCGAGGGCCTGGGCGACGAGGAGATGATCGGGTGCCCCGAGCTCGAGCTGATCGACGAGATGCTCCAGGTCGGCGACGCCGAAGCCTTCCGGGCCACCCGCGAGCTGGCCCGGAGCGAAGCGATCTTCGCCGGCGGCTCGAGCGGCGCGGCGCTCTGGGGCGTGCGCCAGGTGGCCTCGAGGCTCGAGCGCCCGGGCCGGATCGCCACGATCTTCCCCGACTCCGGCTACCGCTACCTCTCCACCCTCTACAACGACGACTGGATGCGGTCGCACGGCTTCGAGCCGTGAGTCGCCCGCTTCTTGCCGAGGCTCACGGGGTCTGCCTCGGCCGCACGACATCCCACACTGCCTCGGGGTGTTCGGCGACAACCTGTCGGAGGACCCGCACCAGCCCGCCAGGCGTCCGCCGAGCTCGCTCCCAGCTCTGGAACGTATCCACGCTGATCTTGCGCAAGACTCGCAGCTGATCCGGAGTCAACGAGCTCTCCGACAACGTTCAGTCGGCGGAGAATCGAGCGCGATCGCCGCGCCGCCGCACTTCCTCCCTCGACGTCGCCCATCTGGAACCCTTCCCCGGCCTGCTTTCTCAACCTACCTATCGATCTTTCTTTCTCCCAGCTACGGCCGTTGAATACGTTGCCGGTAACCGGCCTGCCGAAGGCAGAGCCAGTTGACCATTCGTCAGGCGTCGCTATTGGGCACCTCACGTGAGATAGCCACGATCGCTATATGGAAAGCCAGTGAGCTCGGTGTTGAACTTGTCGCTGTAGGCCAAGTAGGCTCGAACCTCCGCGATCCGACCTTCGCGCATTACATACCATTCGCTACCTCGCATCATCCGACGTGAGTCCGTTCCCTCGGGTGTCCAGAGACAGCTCCATTC
This sequence comes from uncultured Thermoanaerobaculia bacterium, assembly GCA_964539125.1. GTDB lineage: Bacteria > Acidobacteriota > Thermoanaerobaculia > Multivoradales > DATKCC01 > CAVUBL01. The sequence continues at coordinate 5,785 of CAZIIB010000040.1, forward strand.
GCTTACGACTTCGTTGTCCTGAGCGATGATGTGGTCAATCTTCCAGATAGGATTGAGGACGTTCTTGAACTTTCGCCAGTACTTCGCCAGGTGTTGAGCACCTCGAATTGGCTTGAACTGCTCAGGCAAGAAGTAGTGAACGACATCGGGGTCAAGTGTACTGAGCAGATCCTCGAGGTTTCCGGTATTGCAGCCATCGAAGTACTTCAAGACGACGGAGATGTTGTGTTCTTGAACTGATGACATGGCACTCCCCTCGAGCGGTGATGTGGTCCTGAGGCGGCTGACGCTCCGGTTCAGCTGCGGTGCGATCGTGCCGTCCGCTGCAACCGGTTGTTAGCCGACACAAAGGAACTACCGAGCAAGAACATATCGGCAAACCTGGGCGCCTGTGCTGGCTTTGGTGGTCGAGTCCAGTGTGAACGGAATCGCCTTTCCGTTTCTGGCAAAGATCGTTTTTCCCCCGCCGAGGATGATCGGTTCGATCGTGAGCAGCAACTCGTCAACAAGATCGGCGGCGAGCAACGACCGGACCATTGTCGCACTGCCATACACATAGATGTAGCCCCCCGGCCGAGAGCGAAGCTCGGACACCGTCCGCAAGAAGTCGGCGCCACGAATAATCGTAGTTCCACATCGCGTCCTTCACGGTGAGCGTGTCGGACACAACGTACTTCTGCACGCGGTTGATCCAATCGGCAAATGGATCGCCTGAGCGACTGGGCCATGCGGCGGCCGACACTTGATAGGTACGGCGTCCTTGCAGGAGCGCATCGCTCTTGGCAGCGAGCTCAGTGTACATACCGCCCATCACTTCCGGGTCAAAATATTTCATCGACCACCCGCCGTGAGTGAAGCCGCCATCCTCGTCTTCATCAGCACCCCCGGGGGCTTGCACGACACCATCTAGACTAATGAACTCGGCGATGAGTGTTTTCATGAAATCTCCTGACTCTCAATGGCTATGCGTGTAAGTCAGCGGTTCTCTGACGGCTTCTAACGGCGTGCCGGCTGAGCGGCGCGGCCGCAGGCCGCGTCCGTCTCCAGCCGGGTCAAGTGCCTTCCGTTGAATGGTAGACTACAGCCCAAGACACGGGAAGCGGTACTCCAAGAAGCCCTGAAGCTCCCCCGGCGCGAGCGAGCCGACGTCGCCGCGGAGCTGCTCGCCAGCCTGGACGACGAGTTGACCGAGGACCCGCAGGAGCTCGAGAAGGCCTGGGCCGCAGAGATCGAGCGACGAGCCCGGCGAGTCTTGGCGGGTGAGTCGGAGGGAACTCCCTGGGAGGACGTGAAGCAGCGAATTGAACGGCGCCTGTCGAAGTAGTGGCGAGTCAACTCCGGTTCGAGGTCGAAGCCGAGCGTGAGCTCGACGAGGCGGCCCAAAGGTACGAAGAGCAGCGACCAGGACTCGGTAAGCGGTTCCTTCACGAGATCGAGCTCACAACTGAACGGATATGCCAGTTCCCCGGAGTTGGCGCGCCGGTGAAACACGTCCCGGCAGATTTGGGAACGCGCCAGGCCCCGGTCAAAGACTTTCCCTATCAAGTCGTCTACCTCACTACGGCCGACGCGATCCGGGTCCTCGCCATCGCTCACTACAGGCGACGGCCTGGGTATTGGCTCGATCGGTGACATGGTCCATCCTCGCGGCACGTAAGGAAGAGGGTTCTATCTGAAGCCCGCGTCGGCGGTTCGGTGTCCGGGGCCTCGTCCCCGGGCTTCAGATAGAACCTGGTTGAACGAAACCGCGGGCCGCGAGCCACCGGCGCCTATGGGGCTTCTATCCTGCCTTCCCGGGGAAGGGCATGGGCGGTGGAGCGGCACGCACCCCCCCGGAGCCCTCTGAGAGGGTTTCCGGAGCGGTGCATCGGGCTCCGAAAGCGCGACGACAGCCGGTGCGGCACCATGAGCTGGTTGCGAGTCTACTCGATTGCGAGAGGAAGACGCAAAGCCCCCGTGTGCGGCGACAGACCGCTGGAGGCGCGAGCTCACGGGGCGCTCCGGAGTCGGGGGGGCGCTCGGTCTCGTGCGGGGAGCGCGCCCACGACGAGCAGCACCGCCTTGCCACACTCTGGACAGCGGTTCGGATCGGCGCCGGTGAGCCGGGCGAGATCCTTCACTCGGAGGCTCAGCGCCTCCTGGAGCCGCAGACCCGCGCCGTAGAGCAGGGTCGCCACGAGGCGAGGCACGCCGTCCATTCGGTCGAGGAGGCGTAGAACCTCGCTCCTCGTGAGGACCACCGGCAGGCGCTTGGATCTCTTCGCCCGGACGGAGTCCAGGTCGCCGAGCTCGCAGTCGAGGACGTTGCGGTAGAGGAACAGAAGAGCGCTCAGAGCCTGGTTCCGAGTGGAAGCGCTCACGTGGCGGTGGGTGGCCAGGTGGGTGAGGAAGGCGAAGTCTTCCCCCTCCCGGCCGCCTGCCCCCAGATTCCTCCACTTCGGTCGGAATGACAAGGGGGGGATTCGGGGCGGCAAGCTCGAGAACCGTCGGCTCCTGCAGCCTCCTCGGAGCTCTTCAACAAGGGTTTGACGAATGCCCTTGGATGGCGGAATGTGGGCGTAGATCGGATGAATCGGAGAGAGGAGGGAGCCCACAGGAGCCGAACGCGAACCGACCCGCCGCGTCCAGATCAGTCCAGGAAAGCCCGCGGCCCGGCCGCGCCTCCAGAAACTCAGACAGCGGCCGGGTGCCACGATGAACCAGGCGGGCACGGCGTGGGGGCGAAGCCCACCACCGTGCCCTGGCCGACACATGGAGGTACGATCCATGAGTCAGCGTGATCCGAAGTGTAGCAACCCGCAGTCTACCCACGACAACCTCAGAGACCACGGCGCTTGGGCAGGGGCGCCCTCTCCTCCGGGCACCGCTCCGCGAAGCGGCGTGGTCCGGGGTGAGGAGAGGGTCGGGGAGAAGGAGGGGGGATCCAGTCAATCCGCCTTCTCCCCCGACTTCCTCGCTGAAGTCGCCCGGCGCGAGCCCGCTCCGGTCACCCCGGAAGCCGACCTCGCCGGGCCGTGGCGCGTGAGCGCCCTCTACGGCGCCGGCGACTCGCTCCGCTGGGCCTGCATCGCCGCCGGCGAGCGCCAGCCCCGCCTCGTCCTCCAGACACCCGACCTCGCCTACCTCGCCGTCGCCGAGCGCCCGGCCGCCTTCCGCTTCCAGGAAGCCGCCGCCCGGCGCCTCGACCTCGCTTGGCACCTCCTGTGGCACGGCCGGCCGGTGGGCACCTCCAACTACCAGGGCGACACCCTCCCCCTCCATCTGACCGGCCTCGCCGACCTCCGCGTCCGGCCCCTCGCCTTCGCCCACTACCTCCTCTCGGTGCCCGACGAGACCCTCCGCCGAAGCGGCCGCATCCTGATGGAGCTCCTCCGGGAGGCGGGGCGATGAGCGCCACCGCGCCTGCCAGGCCCGCCCATCAGGCCGGCGAGCCCCGCCTCGAGCCGGTCTTCCGCGAGACGATCCTCTGGAGCTTCCGGGACTCCGAGCACATCGAGGCCCTCCGGCGCTTCGGCGACCTCCTCTACACCCTGGCCGCCGAGACCGTCTACTGGGGCGCCAGCCACGGCTGGGAGCCCTTCCGCGGCGAGGCCCACGCTGCCGCCGCCGACCTCGAGCACGTGGCCGGCTTCCTCGAAGAGGTCGCGGAGCTCTCCGACGACGCGCGCCTTGCGGCAGCCGCCATGGTCTGGGCCGGGGAGCTGCGGCGACTGGTGGCCGAGATCCGGGCAGAGGTCGGGGGCCCGGAGCCGGGCGCCGAAGGGTAGGCGCGGCGGGCCGGGGGCGTCACGCCGAGCCCCCGGCCCGATCGCCCCATCACAACCCCGCAGGGCGGCCGGGCCTCGTCACTCTTCGGAAGTCGGGTCTATCGGTTCCATCCCTGGAATCTGCGGATGGCGTTCCGCAATCCTCAGGGATAGATGCGGAAGCCAGGGCGATCGAGGCGTCCTTCCGGTGACCGAGACAGCCGCCGAGGCTAGCTGGCACCACCCGCCCGGCTGAGGCGCGCCCGGGGGCCGAGGACGCGCCAGGCCAGGGCCGTGGCGGTGCTGGCGATGAGGGCGTAGGCGGCGGTGAGGCCGGGGTTGGTGCCGTCGGCCGCGCTGAGGAGCGTCCAGCCGCCGTAGCGGAAGCCGAATGCACCGCCAGGGCGACAGAGGTCATTGGCACCTCCTCGACAGCCGAATCGCAGACCTTACGGGCGCGGTGGCAGGAGGAAGCGGCAGCGCGGGCCGGTGGCGGCTGCGAGGCGGCGGTCGAGGGTGGCCATGGGCAGGTCGAGCTCCTCGGCTGCGGCTACATACCAGGCGTCGTAGCTCGTGAGGTTGTGACGCAGCTCCCAGACCCGGTCCGCGAAGGGCGCGAAGGGCACCAGGTCAAGGTCGAGCTGAAGGAGGTCGTGTGCGGCGGCGCCCGCCTGGACTCTCTCGAGCTGCCCTGCGGCCTCGAGCCTGCGCAGGATGTTGGTGGCTTCGACCAGGGCGAGGTCGGGCGCCACCAGGTTCCCGCGGCTAGCGACCTCCTCCGCCCAGGCACCCTCCGGCCCCGAGTCGACGGTCGCGGCGACCAGAAGGGAGGCGTCGACGACCGCGCTCACCGGCGGTCGGCGTCGCGGTGGCGGAGGATCTCCTCCGGCGGCACCCGGGTCGCTGCGAGCGCCTTGCGCTCTCGGATCCGCGCCAGCACCCGCTCTAGCGGCGGCCTCGAAGACAGCCGCAGCAGCTCGCCCTTCAGGTACTCCTGCATCGACTTTCCCTGGAGCGCCGCACGGGCGGCGAGCTCGTCGCGCGCCTCTCTGGGGACGTCACGGATGGTGATCTGAATGCCCATGACTGCATTTTGCCAGCGCACGCTGCGAAATGCAACTACCCCTTCCCGCTCTTCGAAGAGCGGGGCGGTCGGGGGCGGTTTCCTTCACTACCGAGAAAGCTCCCTTGCAGCTCGGCGAGCGCCGACGGTTCGCCAGGCCAGGGCCGTGGCGGTGCTGGCGATGAGGGCGTAGGCGGCGGTGAGGCCCGGGTTGGTGCCGTCGGCTGCGCTGAGGAGCGTCCAGCCGCCGTAGCGGAAGCCGAAGTGCACCGCCAGGGCGACCAGGGAGGCGGTGACCACCGCCTTCTTGCCCAGGCCCCGGCCGAAGAGGCCGAAGAGGAGCGGCACGAAGGTCGCGACCAGCAGGGCGTAGACCCCTTCCTGGGCGAAGATTGCGATGGAGAGCTTGGTCGTGTGGTGCTGGACGAGGGCCAGGACGAAGGAGGCGGCGCCCAGGCCGAGAAGCGTCCAGCGGCCGACCCGGAAGGCCAAGGCCGAGTCGCCGTCGCCGGCGTGGCCCCGGAGGCGCCGGATCACCAGCACCACGTCGTTGGCCACGATCGCCGAGAGCGCCACCAGGATGCCGTCCAGGGTCGACATGCCGGCGGCCAGGATCGCCACCGAGACCAGGCTCTGGACCACCGGCGGGAAGGTCGAGACGATGTAGGCCGGCATGACGCCGTCGATCCCCAGGTGGGTGCGCGCCATGAAGGCGGCGACGTCCGCCGAGTGCTCGATCCGGGCGTAGAGACCGCACAGGAGCACCATGGTGAACAGCGCCCCGCAGCCCACCGCCAGCGCCAGGTAGCGGTTCACGTCCCGGTCGTCCTTGACGTAGAGCGCCTTGATCAGGAAGTGGGGCTGGAGGGCCAGCGCCACGCCGATCAAGGCGTTGGCGCCGAAGACCTCGAACAGGTTGCGGAAGAGCAGGCTCCCCGGGTTGACCGCGGTGGCCAGGTTCGGGTCGATGGCCGCCAAACGCTCCAGCAGGTGGCCGTCGAACAGGTGCACGCCCGAGCCCACCAGGAGCACCGCCACCCCCAGCATCAGGATCCCCTGGAGGGTGTTGGTGTAGGCGTGGGCGAAGGTGCCGCCCACCCAGACGTAGGCGAAGACGAAGACCACCAGGCCGGCGAGAGCCACCTCGAACCCCCACCCCGGCACCAGCTTGTCGAGCCCGAGGGTGGCCAGCAGCAGCCCCGCCATGGCGTAGCAGATGAGCACCACCATGGCCACCAGGAAGAGGTTGACCAGGGCGTAGAAGAGGGTCAGCCGCTCGTCGGCCCACCGCCGGCCGATCCACTGCGGGACGGTGAGGAGCCCCGGATCGGCGCCACGGCGCCGGAACGCTTTGGAGAACAGGATGATGCCGAAGGTCAGCCCGAGGCCGGCCGCGACGCCGTAGCCGAGCACCGCCGAGACCCCGTAGGCGTAGACGATGCCCGGGTTGATCACCAGGGTCGCGGTGGAGGTCATGCTGGCGGCGAGCGCCATGCCGGCGACGAACGGGTGCATGGCCCGGTCGCCCACGGCGTAGCTCTCGAAGCTGGTGGTGCGCTTCTGACCGAGGCGGGCGAGCCACAGGGTGCCGACGACGTAGAGGGCGAAGAGGGTCCAGGAGACGATCATCGGGTTCACCCTCCGGGGTCGCGGGCGGCCATGAACCGCTTCAGGCGCGGGAAGAAGAGGTCACGGCGCTCGAGGTAGACCACGTGGCCCGACTCGGGAATGAGCTCGTAGCGGCTGTTGGGAAAGACCCCGGCGAGCTTCTCCTGGGCCCACAGGGGGATGCAGCGGTCCTGCTCGCCGGCGAGGATCAGGGTGGGCGCGGCGACCGCCCGGTACTCTGGAAGGCGGCTGTCGAGCTCTTCGAAGAAGGGGTTCTGGGCCTCGGTCAGGCGCACCAGGCTGTGGATGCGGTCGA
>CAZIIB010000041.1:0-1134 GCA_964539125.1 uncultured Thermoanaerobaculia bacterium
CCGGTCCAGGAGGAGCGGGTGATCCTGGTCGGCGCCCGCGACCTCGACCCCGGCGAGGGGGAGGCCGTCGCCGCCTCTCGGATCAACCACTTCGAGCGGGTGTCCGATCTCATCGAGCACCACCTGCCGGAAGGACCGTGCCTGGTCCACTTCGACACCGACGTGGTCGACCCGTCGGAGGTCCCCGCCCATCACTACCCGGCGCCGGGCGGACCGTCGTCCGAGACGATGCGCGCGGTGTTCCGCCACCTGGCCGCCTCGGGGCGCGTGGCGGCGGTCTCGGTCTCGACGTGGGACCCCCGGCTCGACGAAGACGGCGCGAGCCGCCGGGTCTCCATGGCGCTCGTCGACACCCTCACCGGCGCCCGAGACGCGGCGCCCTGAAAAGCGGCTGGCACCTCGCGGGGGCGCCCTGAAAAGTGGCTGGCACCCTGCGGAGCCGTGGGATGATCGGGCCATGCGACCGGTTCTGCCCTTCGTTCTCGCCTGCCTGGTCCTGCCCTGCGCCTCCCGCGCCTCGGCGCCTCCCGCGGGCTCCCTCGCGCCCGCCGAGCGGGCGGTCGCCGACGCGATCTCCACTCGCTCGGCGGACGCCTTCGCCCTGCTCGAGCGCCTGGTGGAGATCAACAGCGGCACCCACAACCCCGCCGGCGTCCGGGAGGTGGCGCGCGTGCTCGGCGAGCGGTTCGAGGCCCTCGGGTTCACCACCGAGTGGCAGGAGCTGCCGCCCGAAGTGGAGCGCGCGGGGCATCTCGTGGCCCGGCGTCCGGCCGCCGCGCCCGGCGCCCCCAAGGTGCTCCTGATCGGTCACCTCGACACCGTCTTCGAGGCGGGCTCCCCCTTCCAGCACTTCGCGCGCGAGGGGGACGTGGCCCACGGTCCCGGCGCCCTCGACATGAAGGGGGGCGACGTGGCGATCCTGCTGGCCCTCGAGGGGCTGGATCCCGTGGCCCTGGGGGTCGTGGCCTAGGGGCCGGACCGGCGCGTCGAGATCGTCGCCGCCGAGGCCGGCGGCCGCCACGGCCCCGCCCTCGTCGTCGCCGGCCTCGCCGGACACGGCCTGGCGCCCGCCGCCGCCGCCCCCGCCGAAGCCGCTCGCCGTCGCCGGAGGGACGACGTCATAGATGCTGTTGA